>PGXO01000007.1 GCA_002839185.1 Synergistetes bacterium HGW-Synergistetes-1
CAAGGCGTATAACATAGACCTCTATCCGCTGCTTGCATTGTATTTCACCCGTCTTTACAGAACAACTGAAATACTTACATCAATATACGAGGCGTATATTAATACGTTGAGGTGAAGGAGCATCGCATGTTGCTAAGTTAGCGCTGCTATAAATCCCAATTGTTGCAATTGGGGCAGATCGGAGGTGATAGCGACGCAACACGCAGTGGTTCAAGCTAAGGCGTATGCCAATACGTTGAAGCGCAGGACCGCAAATGTTACTAAGCTAGCGCTCCGAGATGCCCCAATTACACCAGCTTAGCGGGGGCCTTGAGTGTGCCCAGTATTGCCACTGAAACCGCCAGGACCGCTGCGGAGACAATGAAGGGTACAAAGAACGAACCGGTCATGGCCTGGAGTTTGCCTCCAAAGAACGGCCCGCAGAAACCTGCCACTCCCCATGCCGTAAAGAGCAACCCGTAGTTCGATCCCTGGTTCGCAGGACCGTAGTACTGTAAGAGCGTAGCCGGGAAGAGAGTGAACATCGCTCCATAGTTCCAACCGATCAGGCCGGCACATGCAGCAAGGAGAGCCGCCGTTTTTCCTGCGGGGAAAAGTATTAGCATCGCAACTGTCTGTAGAGCAAAGAGAGCGACAAATATTTTTTTTGTTCCTATCCTGTCCGCAAGCGGACCTATCATAATGCGGACTGCCGCGTTGAACACAGCAAGAGTACTTGGTGCAAGCGAGGCAGACATAGCTATGCTCTTTGCCACATCCTCGGGGATGACCGCGGCAGCATCAAGGCTCCCTTTTGCCCTGTAAACAAGGGTCATGGCGTCAATGCCATGCTTGGCGATCAGACCGATTACCATGAGTCCGGCGAATGAGCCGCAGAAATAGGCGACCCAGAGAAGCCAGAACTGGGGGGTCTTTTTTGTCTCTTCATAGGTATAGTCCCTGCAGCATTTAACTACACCGTCCACTGACGACAGTACAGGCGGATTCCATCCTGCCGGCCTGTAGCCTTTGGGAGGTTCTTTAAGGCAAAGTGCCGCGAGGACTACCATTAAGCCCATCGCGATGCCAACATATTTAAATACAGGCAGTGCACTGCCAAAATGGTTTATCATGCTTGTAGCCATAGGAGCCATAACGAATGAACCCAGGCCAAGCCCTACGACTGTAAAACCCGTCGCAAGCGCCCTCTTGTCAGGCCACCATTTTGGTGCGGTCGCTATCGGAGGCAGATAGACGCACCCTCCTCCAAATCCGGCTATTACTCCGTAATAAAGATACAGAAGGTACAGGGGTGTCTTGCCTGCGGCCCTTGCAGCTTCACCGCCCGCAGCTATGACGGCAGGATCGGGTGGAGTTATGGTAGAGACCATGAAGAAACCGAAGGCCATGATGACCCCGCCGACAAGTACTACGTTCCTCGAACCGTATTTGTCGCTCAGGCGTCCGGCAGGAAAGGTCATAAGGCCAAATATCAGGCATATCAGCGCATAGGCCATTGCAACATCGGGGACGCTCCATCCGAACTGGGCCTGGAGGGGACGGATGAATACGCTGAAGGCATAAAGAAGCAATCCGCAGGTGGTACTGCCGAGAAGTCCTCCCAGCAGCGGGATCCATCGTGGAAATGTTTTTTCTGTCTGAGGCATCAAGTTCTCTCCCTTTGTCTCTTTTTCAGAGTAATGAGAGATATTGTACAGAAATTTTGGAATTACACAACAAAAATATAATAAATCACTTTCTGCTTTCCTGCTCTAAAGAACTGGCTTCACCTTTTCCCTGTATCGAAATCGATCCTGTTGTGGTTTAAGTGCTGAATATTAAATAAATATTCTTTCCAAAAACACTTAAGGACCTGAAAAAAGAGCCACAGCGCTTCAAACTTCATACGCTGAACGGCTCTCTGATCACTTACTAAAAAATATTGTCTGTTCGGTGAACTTATTAATATAATCCAGTCATCTGACTACTGCTTAGACAGCATGATGTTGCTTTTGATAAACTCATAAGATTTCTGTATGTCCGGAGATATAGGCCTGTCGTTCTCGTACAGGGCAACTTTTTTGCGAAAAGCTTTCCATGCGATTTCTGTACCCTTGCCAAGCCTTATTCTGCTTTTTCTCATCCGCAGATCAATCGCCTGACATCCATGTATCATTTCCATACCATAAATGTATGCAAGATTGTCTGCCGCTTTTCGTAATTTCTGAACCACAAACGGAGTGTTGTTGGCGTGGTCCTCTATTCCTCCGGCAAGAGACATAAAATCTGCCGAACATGGATTTGAAAGGTGCCTGATCTCGGTATCCATAAGTGAATAAGATTTCTGGAAGGCACCAAAACAGTGAGAATCTCCACCGTCATGGCTCAGGAATCTTGCAAGTCCTGTCAGCACTGGGTTGCACAGCTTCAGCATCCTGTAGCACGACATACGTGAGACGTGGCTCAAAATGATACCGAGCATTTCCAATCCTGTCGCAAGCGAAGTGGTTTCAAAGTTTGATACGGATATCATACGCCTTTCTTCAACAAGAACACAGGGGTTATCGTCAGTGCTATTCATCTGGATATCCATAAACTCAGTGACATAGTCAAGCGCATCGCGAAGCGTACCGTTCACATGAACTGCTCCGCGGAAGCACAGCGGATCCTGGACTGGTTTCTCCGGATCCCTGTCATAAATGCTGCTTCCTTCAATAATTTTTCTGACTTTTTCCGCACTGACCTGCTGCCCTTTAAGCCTCCTCGGAGCTAGTCCTGAAGGCTCAAGGGGAGAGGTGTTTCCGTTGAGCCCTTCCAGTGACACTGAATAGACCATATCGCCAATGTCCGCGAGATCACGGAGTCTTCTTAGAACAAGGGCTCCCTGCCCTGCTGAAAAAGCACTGTTGCTCACTATTGCCAGTCCGTCTTTGGGCCCCAGAACAACCGGCACAAGACCAGTCATTCTGTGAGCCTCCATCGAGGGCATTCTTTCTCCTTTATAAAAAACATCGCCTTCTCCTATCATCGCCAATCCGATATGGGACATTACAGCAATGTCGCCCTCTCCAACTGAGCCTCTTTCAGGAACAGCAGGGTGTATGCCTTTATTTAAAAACTCAGCATAACGTCTTGCCACTGCAGGCTGAATGCCGGTATAACCCTGAAGCAGACAGTTCAGCCTTATAGCCATCATCGCCCTTACCTCCTCCTCAGAGGCATCAGGAGCAATTCCAAGCGAATGTGAATAGATCAGCTTGCGGTTAAAATCTTCAAAGAATTCCTTTGCGATGGTATGGTCTTTGTTCCAGCCTACCCCAGTATTAAAACCGTACACAGGGACATCCTCATCAACAAGGTCATAGACAAGCTGTCTTGAAGCTTCAAGTTTCGCATCCGCCTCAGGGCTTATTTCTACTTCGGCGCCTTCGGCTGCGATAGACCAAACTTTTTCTATGGTCAGGTCATTGCCTGTAAGCAATATCTTCATTTTTAACCTCCATGATCAGAGCTGCGTATGCAGCGTGAAAATCGTTGCATACGCAGCATATATCGCATTTTATATTAACTAAGAGAAGATCCGCAGCTAAGCTATTCCGTAACTTTATCTATAAAGAATACCTTAATGAAAGCAATTACCTGTACGACAAATATAAACAGCACCACAAAGCCTGCTGCCGCTGCCAGGGACTTAACTCCGTCGACCCCCTGGGCTCCTCCGCCATATGCAGCCATTATAATGGCAACTACACCTATAGAAATTCCCCAGAGAGCCTTGATCTTTGCCGGGGGTTCTGTTCCGATCGGAACATCCCTTACGCACATAGAACCAATATTTGTCAGCGTCGCATCAGCGCAGGTAACAAAAGAGGCAAGAATAACAAGTATATTTATTGGTACGACTATAACACCAAGACCAAACGGAAGGTTTTTAAGGAATTCCCAAAGCGCCATTATCGCTCCGCCAGTATTCAGCGCTCCTACAAGATCGGCACCGCCCGTCATCTGCATGTGGATCGCGCTGCCTCCCCAGACTGAGAACCAGATAATGCCAAACACTGATGGCAGGATCCAGTTTACGATCATATATTCCCTTACCGTCCTTCCGTATGAGAGCATTGCAAGGAATATTCCTGTAACCGGAGCATAGCCGACCCAGAAAGCCCAGTCAAAGAGCGTCCATGAGCGAGTAAGTGCCGCTCCTCCTATGTCGATCGGATCCAGCCCCCACAGCCAGAAATTATGCATCCAGGAAGCAAGGCCGGCTGTTCCCATCCTCAATATGAAAAGGGTGGGTCCGGTTATAAGAAGGAGAGCCAGAAGTCCATAGTAGAACCAGGCATTCAGGCTTCCTACTATTTTCAGTCCTTTATCCAGTCCGACATAACTGGAGAACGTAAATGCAAAAATTATTACGGCTCCTATACCGATAAACAGAGGAAGGCTTTCCTGAATGCCATATGCACCTTTAAGCCCGGTTATCACAAGTGTTATGCACATTGTCAAACCTGTCGCCAAACCTATCGTCAGGGCAAGCATGGAAAGAGTGTCAATAACGGCTGATGACAGCGGTTTTGTTACGCTGTCACCAAAGAGAGGCTTCAGCGTTGCGGTAACAGTAAGACTGCCTTTTTTGTGATAGTAAATGTAGGAGACCAATAGTCCACAGAGAGCGTAAATAGCATAAGGAACAAATGTCCAGTTATAAAAACTTCTAGCCATCGCAAAAATAGCAGCCTGGTGTGTTTCCGCCTTTATTCCAAGTTGATCAAGTTCTCCCCAGACGTTGCCGTAATAGATGAGCGGTTCGTTGACTCCCCACGTAACTATACCGGTAGCTATCCCTCCGGTAAGCGTCATGGCAAACCATGTCCAGAAACTATACTTTGGTTTTGCCTCTTTGCCGCCTATTCGCATACTTCCCAGTTTTGAAAAAGTTACTACAGTTACGAGAACAACGCTTGCCATTATAGATATCTGGTAAAGCCACCCGAAACTGTCAAGGGACCAGAAGAAGAAAATGTTGCTGGCCTTTGTAAGGGCCGTCTTGTCTACTATACCGACTATCGCTGCAACAGCAACAACGATAAAGGCCGGAAGGAAAACTTCCCAACGAATTCCTTTCTTGATCTCAGATACAGTTTGTTTCTGTTCATTTTGCATTTCTGTTATCCTCCTTAATAAAGCGAATTTTTAGCATCTATAATATTTTTTAAAATTTTTAGATCATCATTTTCCCTGATCGTCAACAGCTTCCACTATCTTTGCAGGAGTAAGAGGAAGGTCAGTCAATGATGAACATAACGCCCTGTTTACTGCGTTTACAATTGCCGCAGACACCGGAACAGTTGAAATTTCCCCTATGCTCTTCGCGCCGAAAGGACCTCCCGGTTCACCGTCTTCAATAAGAATTATTTCTGAGTCCGGCATGTCGGGGGCATTTATCAGATGGTATTTGTCAAAATTACGCACTTTAGGAATACCGTTGCTATCAAATGGAAGTTCTTCGGTGAGGGCCATTCCTATTCCCATCTGAACACCTCCATATATCTGCCCTCTTACAAAACTCTCGTTTATTGCCTGGCCAATATCGTGAACAGCGAGGTATCTGTTGATCCTGACCAGGCCGGTCAGTTTATCTACAGTCACTTCCGCAAAGTGTGCCCCAAACGATGCCGGGTTCATTTCAGGCCTGTGTTCAAAATGAGCTTCAATGGAAACCCTGTTTTTTCCCATTATTTCTCTTATTGCCTCTCCAATACCAAGCTTATGTCCTTCGCAAATGAGCTGTCCATCAGAAAAACGCACAGGTTTGTCCAATAGCTTTGATGTTTCTTCGCGGAGCATTTTTACTGCTTCTTCAGAAACCAGTCTGGCACATTCGCCGCACACGTATATGACCCTGCTGGCCTGACATCCCGAGTCATATGAAGTGAATTGTGTGTCGGTCTCGGTAACCGTTATTTTTGAGACGTCTATTCCAGTGACCTCGCCCACTATCTGTGCAAGCGCTGTTGTTGCGCCGCTGCCAAGCTCATGGATTGAGGCCCGAAGTATCGCTGAGCCGTCTTCAAGTATCCTTAGGGACATGTTCGAAAAATCATGATACTTTGTTTTATAGTAACCATTGCCATGTGTGCAGCACGCAAAACCTGTTCCGGTGAAAAACCTTCCTCTGCTTACCTTCGGTGTTTTGCTCTTCTCCCATTCAAAAACTTCAGCCCCTTTTTTCAAACACTCGATCACTCTTGCCTTGCCTATATTGGCTCCGCCTGAGGGATCTTCTTCAAATTCTTTAAGAAGATTTTTCATCCTGAACTCGACGGGGTCAAAACCAAGCCTCCTGCAGAGAAGATCTGTATGTATCTCGGTAATTGTGTGTATCTGAGGAGAACCATACCCGCGGCACGCACCTGCCGGAGTCGTTGACGTCCTGACTACAGAACCTGTGTAGCTGAGAGCAGGTATCCTATATAACCTTGAAGCCTTTTTTCCCATGGCCATCATTACTTTCTTTGTGCCTGTAAGGTATGCTCCTGCGTCCACTGTCAGTTCAAAGCGCCTTCCAAGTATCAGACCCTCCGCATCCACAGCCGTTTCGACTTTGCCTTTTACCGCAGCTCTGGTACGGGTCGAAAGGATGGTCTCTTCTCTCGACGTGTTGATAAAAACAGGTCTTTTGAGTTTATTTGCCGCCCATGCACACAAAACCTCAAAAACTACTTCCTGTTTCCCCCCGAATGTCCCCCCCATGTTTACCTTAATCACTCTGATTTTTGATAAAGGCAGCTCCAGCACCTGCGCAACGGAATGCTGCACTCCGAATGTTATCTGGCAGGGCGTCCTTACTTCGATCACACCTCCGGGACGAGGTATTGCCAGTACGGAGTGAGTTTCCATAGCCGCATGATGGATCTTTGGGGTTATTACCGTGTCCGACTCTATGTAAGCTGCCCCGGAAAAAGCTTCATCAACATCTCCATAGGAAATGCTTCCGTCAAAGCTTCTCTGCCCGTCTTCGTGTAGCGTCCCTGCCATTTCAGCAGCCGTATTAAGCGAGGTAACAGCAGGCATTATTTCATATCCGACCCTGACAAGATCTCTGCTCCTTCTCGCTTTTTCTTCTGTCTCTGCCATGACCAGGGCTATGCGGTCACCTACGTGTCTTGCATGACCGGTGAGGATAGTCTCATCCGGAAAATCTTCCTGACCTGGGAACCACTCTCCGCTGTTGTACTTTACTGAAGGAACATCAAGATATGTAAGTATTTCAACACCTTCGATACTGATCGCTTCAGAAACATCGATCGACCTTACTATGGCATTGGAGTGGGGGCTCATAAGAATAACTCCGAACAATACGCCTGGAAAGGGCTCATCCGCCAGATAATGAAACCTGCCCTGCACCTTGTCAGCAGCATCGCACCTGATGATATTTTTACCGATATAATTGTATGATTTCTTATTCATGGCCCTTTTCCCCACTTTTTTCTGACGCCTTTCCTCTCTCCCCAAGCATTTCCAGAAGATCTTCTGCGAGCGCCCTTAGGGCTGACTTCTTATAAGGGAGGGTGCTCCTTCCGGGGATCATCTGTCCGGCAAATTCGCAAAGGGCACTTTTAAAACTTTGATCACGCAAAGAGGGATGTAGCGCAAGTGCCTTTTCTGCTCCAAGACACCTTATTGCGGCTCTTCCCAGCGTTCCTACAAATACTCTGGCGTCACTGAAAATACCGCCCTCATATTTTGCTGAAACTGCCATATTGACGCGCGCTATGCTTACTTCGCTCCTGCTTCCTACCTTTTTAAACGCTGATACATACCCTTTTCTGACCGGAGTACAAAATTCCGTTATGATCTCGCCATCGGATAATGTATTGGCATTGGGGCAGGAAGCAAGCACTTCTTCAATTGATAGATTTCTGCTGCCCGAAAGAGAAAAAACAGTTGCCGAAGCATCCAGAGCAGCCAATGCACAAGGGGTATCCGCAGCTGGCGAAGCATTTGCCAGATTGCCTCCGACCGTAGCTCTGTTTCGGATCTGCACCGACCCCATCGATAAAGCCGCATCTGTGAGCGCTGCAGCATACAGTTTGATCAGTGCACTGGAATGGATCGATGTCATCGTCTCCATTGCCCCTACCCTCAGATACGACTCTTTGATCTCTATGCCCCTGAGCTCCGTCATTTTTGACAGATCAAACAACACCGCCATTTCCGGGATACTTCTCCGGTTTTTTATAAGCCAGTCTGTCCCTCCTGCTATGAAGTGCTTTTCGAGTTCTCCGCTCACAGCAAGGAAATTTGAATATTCTTTTATGCTTCGCGGGGCAAAAAGGCTTGTCACTGGAGGTCCTCCCTTATCCGTTCAGCTGCTGTTTCAACTGCGTCTAGTATTTGGGTATAACCTGTGCACCTGCATATATTCCCGGCAAGCGCGGTCCTTATCTCATCTCTTGAGGGCAACGGATTTTTTAAGAGCAGTGCCTTGGCAGACATTATCATCCCTGGTGTACAGAACCCGCACTGGATCGCATCACAGTCTATAAAAGACTGCTGTATCACATCCAATTCTCCGTTTTCTTCGAGACCCTCTACTGTAAGGATATCGTGCCCTTCTGTCTGAAAAGCCGGAACCACACAAGAACAGACGGCTTCTCCATCCAGGAGGACCGTGCATGCACCGCACTCTCCTGCGCCGCATCCCTCTTTGACGCTGACAAGACCGAACTTCTGCCTAAGCACATCTATCAGCCTCTCAGATACCCCCACTTCAGCTCTCCTCAACTTGCCGTTGACCTTAAGTTCTATTTTCAGGCAAACCACCCCGACGATCATTATTGGTTCATTATTTCTGTTTGACCCTTCATTTCCACAATAAAGTCTATACTTGCCGCATAAGAGAAGCGTCAATAGGTATCACCGGATCTCTGTCTACTCTTTTACAGCCTATTTGACGTTTTATTGACGCTATTGGTGTAGATCAATCTAGACTGTATAAATATATTGATATAATTTAATATTGATGGAACACAAAGGCAGGGATCGCAAATGACCCTTTTCCTCCATTTTTTAGGAAACCCCTATATCGAAATTAACGGCAAAAAACTCTCTTTTTCGCTGAAAAAAGCAGAGTCAATAGTTGTGTATCTGGCATTGAGCGGTCCTGCGACCAGAAATCAGCTTAAGGCGCTTTTCTGGTCAGACATGGAAAATCCTCAGGCATCCGCAAACCTCAGAAACGCGCTTTACATAATACGAAACACGATCCCAAGATATGTAGATATTGAAAGGAACACTGTCTCCCTTAAAGAATCCTCCAATGACATCTCCGCTCTTGAAAAAATAATTGACCCAGATTTTCCGATCCCTTGCCACATAACTGAGGAACCGCTTAGGAACTGCAGACTTGAAGGTTCCGAAGAATTTGATGAGTGGGCGGCAGTGACAAAGCAGTCTATAAGAAAGAATATCGTAGCAATACTGAGAAAGAGGATCTCAAACTGCTATGAAAAAAAGCTGTACGAAGAAATGAGCAATTCGCTTGAGGTCCTTCTGACAATTGATCCCTTTGATGAAGATTCCGTGCTTGAGCTGATGGAAATATACTGCAACATGGGACAGCCCACCAAAGCCCTGATTTTTTTTAAGGAATACTCATTTAAAATTGAAAATAACATGGGCATAGCGCCCTCAGAGAGAAGCAGAAAATACTTCAGAAAAATTATCAACAACTGGTCTGAACATGACGATCAGTCTGCAAAAGGGGAAAAGTTCTGGTGCAGGAAAAATGAACTAGCGCTCATGATAGGGGCCCTGACAGATTCTGGCGGCATGAACATGGCTGTTTACGTCCACGGTGAGGCCGGCATAGGCAAAACAGCATTGATCAACAAGGCTATATCGATACTCGACACAGGTGGCTGTCTGCTCCTCTCATCAAGAGCCTGCCCTGTAGGAGAAGGGTATCCCTACTCTTCATGGAACAGCATAATGGCACAGATAGGCAGGACTCTCGAGACTGAAAATGATTTTCCTGACATAAATACCCAATCCGTCCTTTCGGGCATTTTCCCCGGATTCCTAGGCGGCAAGGGGCTTAACTACAATGCAGACGTAGCTCTTATGACTGAAAGAAACCCTATTATCATCAGCGGGATGATAAACGATATTCTTAGGCGCATTGCATGCAAAAAGAAGATCATCATGATTTTTGAAGACATTCACTGGTTCGACACGCAGTCGATCCAGCTTCTGACCGCCTTTATGAGTTCTGTTGACCTTGATCTGAACATAATTCTGTCAGGCCGCCCCGAATCCTCAAGGATCACTCTGGCAATGCTTCAGAGCCTCAATCCTCCTTCAAAATGGAAGATCGTTCCCCTCAAACTGGACCCTCTGCGTAACGATGAGATCATAAACATATGCCGACACTCCCTTTCTGAATGGCTTCTAAATCAAAAAGGAGACGAATATTTTATTCGTGAGAGCGAAGGAATCCCCCTCCTTCTTTTTGAGATGCTTCGTGCAGCAGAGGAGAATCCTGATTCCGATCTTACAAACGGATTGGGGGGACTCATAATGGCAAGGATAGGAGATCTTTCAGAGCTGCAGCAAAATGTGCTTTCAGTGCTTTCGGTCTTTGCGGTGGGGGCAGCTCCTGAACAGATAGCGGAAGCCACCTGCAGGGAACACCATGAAGTGCTGTTGGCAGGCGAAACGCTTCTTTTTAAGGGATTGCTGAATGAAAGGGAAGAAGAGGGAAGGGTGATCTGGGATTTTACACACGCCAAAGTCAGGGAATGCATATATGAATCTATTTCCCTTTCTAAAAGACAGGAACTTCACAAGAAGGTCGCAGAAGTCCTGAACAACATATACTCACCGCAAAAATGGAATCCTGAGCTCAGCACGATGCTTTGTCATCATTACATGAGATCAGGCCAGCGTGCCATGGAGCTTAAACAGTATTTACGGGAGCTTATTTTTGACATAACACTTAACCATGACCTTTTCCCCGTCGTTTCAGATAAAGTGCTTCTCTCCTGCTCGACTCCCTTCAGCAGCAGAGAGGGGACTGAGCAGAAAATAACTCAGGCAATGGGGTTGCTGGATGAGATCCGTACCGATAAGAATGTCGATCGCGAAGAGCTTAAAAGGCTTGAGGCTTCATGCTTTGAGCTGGCAGGGGGATATCATATAAGCTGGGGTGAATATGACAAGGGTACTATATTCATAAACGAGGCAATTAATATTTCAAAAGAGTTTAGACTGACAGATACTCACATACACTGTCTTAAACACATATGCTATATGCATCTTCAGACCGAAAATCCTGCGCGTCTTCTTTCAGCGGCCGGGGAAATGATCCGGCTCTCCCATCCGGAAAATTACCGCCACTATATGGCCACAGCGGTAAGGTTTGCCGGAGTTTCAATGTTTTTATCAGGGGAATACGAGAAAGCTGAAAAAACATTCAGACACTCCATAAAACTTTTCGAAAACCTTAAGCTGACCGGCAAATGCTACACACTAAGCATATTGATCGCAAAATGTTATATAGGTGAGATACTCCAGATCAAAGGTGATCATAAGAACGCCCTAGCTTATTTTACATATGCAACCGACACCTGTGAAAACATCGGCCTTTACTGGGGGAGAAGTTATTTTCACACGCATGCAGCCAGCCTAGCTTTGGACATGAACAATATTACCCTTCTTTACCGACACATAGACAAAGCTGCCTCTCTTTTTGAGAGCTGCAGAGGCGGTCGCTGCGGATCGATGCTCTACAGCATAAAGGCAATAGCAGACGCTGAGAGGGTGGATTTCGTATCATCTGAAAAATCAATTGAGTCCGCAGAAATTTTTCTAAAACATGTTTCAAGAAAGCAATGGATAGCAACTCAATATTTAGCGAAAGCATGGCTTTTATCAAAATCATCAAAAAACAAAAAAACCCTGCAGAAAAAGAATAAAAAATTTGGGGGATCACCGGAGGCGCTTGCACTGGAATCAGCAGCCATGTATGAAGGGTGCGGTTTTAAGCAGAGAGCTGACTGGATAAAAAAACGGTTCAACTGTAAAGATCAGTAGCTCGTTACATACTCGAACCTCTCCCGGAATTCATCCGGAGACATGCGGGCGGCTACAGCAAGCTGCACAAATTCCAGCCCGGGCTCAAAATCTTTTTTTTCAAGCCTTATCATGTACTGCCTCGCGATCCTATACTGGATTGATTTTGTGTTGACCCTGCGAACACGTGTCTTGCCGGTTTCCGGATCTTTTATATCCTTAAAAGGTATCGGCACTATCATGTCGTTTTGTATGGAAATAAGCGAATTCGTACCTCCCTCTTTGAGGAACTCTATCGCTGCAAATCCCAGGTTTCTTGTATATTCTATATCGAAGGCGTTAGGAGGGGCACAGCGGACCTCATATCCTATTTCCTTATTGGTTATGTCCATCTTGATTCCAAGCGATGCCAGGTTTGCCTGGACCTCTCTCTTGAGGACACTTGAAAAACTGATCTCTGCATAGCGGACATGTCCGTGATCATCATGTTCGATGCAGCTGAGAGCCTCAAGATCTTCTTCCCTTATCCTCTCAAGCAATCCCTCCGCAACTACTGCAACTCCGTATTTCCTTTCTGAGGCAAGCCTTTTTATGATCGCTCCTGTAAGGATATCAACTATCAGCGACATGGGGATATGCTCCTTGCCCAAGAACTCTTCCGGTATGACAGTGACTGTTGCGCCGGCGCTCTTGCCGATGCCAAGCGCAAGATGTCCGGCCGTTCTGCCCATTGCTACTGCTATGAACCAGCGTCCGGTCGTCTTGGCATCTTCCATGAGGTTGGATACTAGCTGTGTGCCCAGTGACCTTGCTGTCTCAAAGCCAAATGTCGGGATACCTTCAGGCAGCGGCAGGTCATTGTCTATTGTTTTCGGTATGTGGACAAAGCTTATGGTAAGCCCCCGCTTGTTCATTGCGTAATCCGCAACACATGAAGCCGTGTAGGCCGTATCGTCACCGCCTATAGTTATAAGATGAGTGACACTGAGCTCTATCAGCGCATCGACCACCCTGCGGAGGTCTTCCTCTTTTTTTGTCGGGTTGTACCTTGAGGTGCGTATCACGCTGCCGCCGTCCGAGTGTATACGGCTGACCATTTCTATCGTGAGCGGTACGACATTTTTCTCTCCCTTTGCAAGACCCGAGAAACCGTCATAGACTCCATAAACATCCCAGCCTGATTTTTTTGCTTCGATGACTGCGGAACTTATAACGCTGTTTATCCCCGGAGCTGGTCCGCCCCCGCATACTATAGCAAGCGTTTTCTGTGTGATCTCGGTCATATGGCAACTCCCCTTCCTCTTTCCTGCCTGTTTCCTGTCTGAGCGGCAAAACGAGTCAATCTCATTCTGATCTCTATATATGACGAGACGATTTACACAAGGCAGGGGGATAATTTCTCCTCCACCCTGATGATCGGGGCATTGTGTTTTAAGTAATATTTTACACGATGACGAGATAAATCGATAATACAAATCCTGCTGTTTAGTTACCGGGACTGAGTTTGAGTCTGTTTTGGGGATCAATGCCGCAAGCCCTTCATCAGGAAGCAAAGTCTTCGGAATGGTTCTGGAAACGGAGGCCATCTGGCAGCGGAGAATCTTTTTTGCTTTCTCCCCCCGACTTGAACTCTGATCTGGGGGCCCACTTTTTTTCATGTTCCGGCGCTTCGAAGAGGGCAGCAGGTTTTATTATGCCCTGTTTGAATTCCCTGTTGATGGAGTCCACGGCCGAGGCTACCCTGAGTTTCTTTTCATCTCCCCCGTTTTCTTCTTCGAAGAGAGCTGCCTGCCTTCCTGCGGAAATATCTGAAAAATTAGAAAGTATGACACCGCACTTTTTATATTTGTATCCCGGGATGAAGATCTCCTTCAACATCTTTTCGGCGCTGCTCATGAGGTCTGCGTCGAGGGATACGGGCCTTATAAAAGTTGTCTCGCGGCCGTTGGCATAAAATTTTTCCGCATCAAACCTGCTTGTCGATATGAAAACAGACATTTTCCCCGTCGTCTGCCTGGCCTTGCGCAGCTGTTTCGCCGCTGAGACCGTAAAACAGAGAAGTGGATCCAGCATCTCTTCGTATGTAGTTATGGGATTTCCGAACGAACGGGAGACCATTATAGACTTTGGAGGCCTGCCGCCGGTATCCAGTGCATATGCCTGATGGCCCTTGAGTTCCCATGACGTGTAGAGACTCATTATGCCAAAAGTCTTTTTAACCCACATCTCATCTTTTTTGATAAAATCCGCAGCTGTTTTTATTCCCGACTTATCCAATTTTGTGCTTATCTTACGCCCTATGCCCCATATGTCGGCACATTCAAATTGTGACATGAAACCCATATCCATATATCTCGCCCTGTCCATCCAGAAGACTCCTCCTGTCTCCTCGTTTTTTTTACCATATTCAGTTGCCAGCTTGCAGAGGGTCTTTGTGGGAGCTATGCCTATCGATACGGGAATACGGCATTTGTCCCATATGTCTTTCTTTATAGTACGGCAGTAGGATACAGGGTCTTTTACGTTCGATATCCCTATGTTGAAAAAAGATTCATCTATAGAATATATTTCGACTGCGTCCGTGTAGAGTTTGATCCGGGACATCACTTCGGCGGATATCTCCTGGTATAAAGACATGTTTGTGGACCTGACGGCGACACCGTTGGACGCAAGCATGCTCCTTATCTTGAAATAGGGATCTCCCATTTTTACCCCCATTTTTTTGACTTCGTTGGAACGGGATATAACACAGCCGTCATTCGAAGAAAGGACTATCACAGGACAATGATCAAGGTCGTTGTCGACCCTGCGTTCGCATGAAACAAAGAAGTTGTTGCAGTCGGCAAGGGCCATAGATCTTTCATGCATAAGATCCGAAGCTTTCATTTTGTCATCACCTGCTTGATATATAATCTGACAGTATATATAACATACAGCAATCTGCATGTCAACATACAAGGTAAATTGACAATTAAAGTGTTCGATCCTGAAAACTATTGCAGTAAAAGTTTTTAATGGTCTTCGTTTTTCTCACTCCTCCAATATGGACACAAAAGTGATAATATTAGGAGACTATGACCACATGGCCTAAGGAGGCATTAGGTTGATGAGCGGCACAAGGCTTGAGTTTCTTATCGTTGATCCGCAGAACGATTTCTGCGACCCCAAAGGAACCCTCTACATTCCCGGAGCCCGAGAGGATTCTCTCAGGCTTTCGGATACGATAAAGAGACTCAGGGATAAGATCAGCCATATAAGCGTTACTCTTGATACCCACCGTCTTATAGACATTGCCCATCCAATCTTCTGGGTCGATCATGAAGGCAGACACCCAGCCCCTTTCACACTCATCACGAAGGATGACCTCAAAAAGGGACTGTGGAGAACCTCTCTCCCGGATCACATGGATAGGGCTGTTCGCTACGTAGATGAGCTGGCAAAAAACGATCGATACGTGCTCTGCATCTGGCCTCCGCACTGCCTGATAGGATCCTGGGGACAGTCTGTAACAACTCCTGTCTACGATGCTCTGCTCGAGTGGGAAAAGAATTTTTCTTTAGTCGACTACACCTTAAAGGGACTCAACATGTGGACCGAACATTATTCCGCACTCAAAGCCGATGTTGAGGACCCGGAAGATCCGGCCACCAGACTAAACGAAAAACTTATAAATAGGCTCCGTGAGGCAGACATCATAGCCATATCGGGACAGGCGCTTTCGCACTGCGTCGCAAACAGCGTCAGGGACCTGGCAGACAACTGGGACGAAGAAGATATCAAAAAATTAGTGCTGCTGACAGATACTACAAGCTCTGTAAAAGGATTTGAAAAATTAGGTGAAGATTTCGTCCGCGAGATGACCGGGCGCGGGATGCAGGTCTGCACATCAGATGATTTTGGGAGGAACTTCTAATGGGAAAATTTTTTCGTGAGCCGGCAAGCGGGTTCAGCCATCTTGTCGGAGCACTGCTATCCGTAGCCGGGCTGATCTTACTGCTCTATGTGGCCATAACGAACAGGGACGTGTGGCAGATAGTCTCCTTTTCGATATTCGGAGCAAGCATGATTCTCCTTTATTCTGCAAGCGCAACATATCACCTTGTCAATGCCTCCGAAAAAGCAATACGTATACTTCAGAAGATCGACCACAGTATGATATTCGTGCTCATAGCAGGGACATACACTCCGATATGCCTGACCCTGCTGAGGGGACGGCTGGGCTACTGGCTTCTCGCCCTTATATGGTCCTGTGCCGCCGCCGGAATAGTGATGAAGATGTTCTTCTTTGATATACCAAGACTGCTTTACACCGGGGTATACCTGATAATGGGCTGGATCGCGGTCTTCGTCATAGTACCCCTTTACAGGGCAGGCGGACCTCTTCCTCTCATATGGCTGCTCGCCGGAGGACTTTTCTACACAGCCGGAGGGATCATCTACGCCATAAAAAAACCGGACATTTTACCCGGATGGCTCGGCTTCCATGAGATCTTCCACATTTTCGTTATACTTGGCAGCGCGGCCCACTACGTTATGATACTTCGCTTCTGCTAACACGGGATAAATAAGAGCCGGGCTTCTGCCCGGCTCTTTTATCTTACCTCTCCATGTTCCTCGGAACCTTTGATCTCCAGGATCGCATTGCCGCTCCCCACAAATACTATTTTAGGGGAATGGCTCTCCGCCTCTTCGGAATCGACCTGACAGTAAGCAAGTATTATCACTTTATCACCGGGGTGTACCAGACGGGCCGCCGCTCCGTTCAGGCATATCACACCGCTGCCGCACTCTCCCTCTATGACATAAGTTTCAAGTCTGCTGCCATTGTCTATGTCCACTACGCTGACTTTTTCATATTCAAGTATGCCCGACGCTTCCATCAGGTCTTTGTCTATGGTTATGCTGCCAACGTAATTTAGATTCGATTCTGTTACTGCTGCCCTGTGTATTTTTGCCTTTAGCATAGTAAGTATCATTTTGTGTCTCCTTCGAAGGTAAAATTATCTATCAGCCTTGTCTTCCCGAAGTAGACAGCGGCTGCCGCAAGAACCGGCTTCTCTATCTTTTCAACAGGGCTGAGATCCGCTGAGTCCACTATTTCAGCATAATCTATCTTTACAAGCGGTTCGGAGGAGATACCTGCAACTATAGCCTCTCTTATTTTCACAGAATCTTTTTCGCCCTTACGCATAAGTTCCTTTGCTGCGCTGAGGCTTCGGGAGAGTGAGAGCGCGGCTTTTCTTTCCTCAGGTGAAAGGTAGAGGTTCCTCGAACTCATCGCCAGCCCGTCAGGCTCACGGACTATGGGACAGGAAACGATCTCTGTCCCGAAGTTGAGATCTTTGACCATCCTCCTGATTATCGCGAGCTGCTGGGCGTCCTTCTCCCCGAAATATGCCCTGTCAGGCAGGACGATGTTGAAAAGTTTCGAGACTACCGTGCATACTCCGCGAAAATGTCCGGGCCTTTTCGCTCCGCACAGTCCATTGCCGAGTTCTTTTATGTCTACGAAGACAAGGTTTTCAGATGGGTACATCTCTGACGGTTCGGGTGCGAAGATGAGTTCTGCACCGGCTTTTTCACAGACTTCCCTGTCGTGCGCCATGTCACGCGGGTATTTATCCAGGTCTTCGTTGGGACCGAATTGGATCGGGTTTACAAAGATACTGACCACGACCATGTCATTTTCTTTTCTGGCCCTCTCTATAAGGCTTATATGCCCGGGGTGCAGATATCCCATGGTCGGTACCAGACCGACGGAGAAACCTCGTTTTTTCCAGTTCCCTATTACCTCTCTGGTTTCCTGAACACTGCCTGATATTATCATTTTATCCTGTTTCACACCTTTCATTGTTCAGTTTTTCAAGATGAGAAAAGCTGATCTATAGTTTTTCAATTATTTCTGGATCTATCGTGAAGGAGTGCTCCGCTGTCGGGAAGGCTCCGTTCCTGACCTCTTCAGCGTATTTTCTTATCCCCTCTTGCATAGACGCACCTGCATCGGAGAATACTTTTACGAATTTAGGCCTCATATCCGGGAACATGCCGAGCATGTCGTGAAAAACGAGCACCTGACCATCGCATGAAGCCCCTGCTCCTATGCCTATCGTAGGTATAGATACTGCCTCGGTTATTTTTTGAGAGAGGGCTGCAGGAACGCATTCGAGCGTGATAGAAAATGCGCCCGCATCTTCCAGGCGTTTCGCATCATCGATCAGTTTTTTCGCTGTCTCCAGCTGACGCCCCTGGACTTTAAAGCCGCCCAAAATATTTACTGACTGGGGGGTAAGACCTATGTGTCCCATGACTGGGATCTGCGCCTTTACTATGGCCTTTACGTGGCTAAGGACATCAGTTCCTCCCTCAAGTTTTACTGCTTCGGCATATCCTTCCTGGACAAGTCTGCCTGCATTCCTGACCGCTTCTTCGACAGAGACTTGGTATGACATGAATGGCATGTCGGAGATCAGGAGCGCCTCGGCCCTTCCCCTTGAAACAGCTTTCGTATGGTGGATCATATCCTCCATAGTCACCCTCAGTGTGTCCTTGTAGCCCAGACATACCATCCCAAGCGAATCTCCGACCAGTATTGCGTCTATGTCGCATGGATCTGCAAGCCTGGCCATAGAATAGTCGTAGGCAGTCATCACGACCAGCTTTCTTCCCTTTGACTTTGCTTCGAGAAATGTGGCTGTTGTTTTTTTCATGATCTTAGTCCTTTCATCTTTTTCATTCAGGCAAGCTCATAAGTTTTTTTCAAGGAGTTCCAGCAACTTGGATTGATCCCTTCCCGGATGCTTTACCTTCGAAAGTTTTGCCAGTTTTTTTGTAAGCAAACTGTAAATCAGCCTCTCATCTTCTTCCATTACGTCCAGATGTTTCATGATCGTATCGGTGTCATTACGCTCGACAGGTCCTGTAAGGGAGCCCGGAAAACCTTTCTTGGCTATATTTTCAATATTTCCTCTGATAAGGGGCAGCAGTGCCTCAATTGCTTCTTCCTTTTTCACACCGCATTTTTCAAAAGACTCTGTCCCAATGCTCAGAAGCGCTGTGACGAGATTCGAGACCATTACGTTCGAAGCATGATAGAGGGCTTTTTTGCTTTTGTCTATAACGAAGATCCTGTTTCCAGTACGCATAAAGATCTCTCTCACTTCACCAAGTTTCTCTTTCGCTCCTTCGAGCGTAAAGCAGGCTTTCTCGACTCCTTCGAAATATCCATCTTTTCCGCTGAAGGCAAACATTGGATGGACAGAATAGCCGAAAGAACTTTTTGCCGCTATACCGTCGAAGATATCTGAGGAAAGCGACCCGCTCAGATGACATACGATCCTGTCTCTGATATCGCATTTTCGGAGCTCTTCCCAGACTTCGGCTATGGCACCGTCAGGAGTCGAAACAATTATAATATCGGAGGCGGCGGCAAGGTCAGACAGAGCAGTAAAGGCTTTGGAGGATGTCAGCTCAGCAGCTGAAATAGCTGACTTCCTGCTGCGGCTCAAGTATCCCGAAATTTCCAATCCTTTGCTGCGAAAATATGCCCCCAGGGATACACCGGCTTTTCCTGCCCCGATAAAGCTAATACACACTCTCTTTTTGTCATCCAATCAAACCATTCTCCTCTCATTTTCAGAAAAAATCATTTGCCGGATCAACTCGGAAACAATAGCACAGACAATGCCGCAGAGGCAACGTTTATGTTAAATGCAGAATGTAAGTATATAAAAGGGGCGGATCCCTGAGGATCCGCCCCCTTGAATATAATTAATTATCTGATGTGCCTGATTCTTATGCTCTGCGCTTGTCAGGCATAAACCAGGCTATCGCCATAAATACTACACCCATTACAAGCAAACCAACGTACCCTATCTCTGTTACTGAAGGGTATTTGTCCGATATCCTGAACAGGGTCATCTTGCCAAAGTTAAAGGACTTAAATATTCCCATCGCTTCAAAATTTCCGTACATAAGGGAGAATATCAGGGCTCCGATTATGCCTCCAAGAGCTATCATAAGCGCCTGTTTATAGACATTTGTACCTATGGCAGCAAATGACGTTCCCGGGCATGAGCCCACCATTCCGAAACCTACTCCAAAGATAAGGCCACCGATGATCACTCCGAGATGCATCGTCTTGACGCTTAGGTGTGATAGGTTGAGTATCCCCAACATGTTGAAAGCGAAAAGAAGCACATTCGAAAGCCCTATTGCGAAGAGTATTATCTTGAAGACTGTAAGGTCCTCCAGTCTGAGCATCTGGCGCATTTTGACAGGGCTTGCGGCATCAGCCAGATACAGAGCGGCTCCAAATAGCACTCCTGTTGCGAGACCGATAAAAAGATCCATTCTGATACCTCCTATCCCAGTTTCTTCAGCGCTTTGGCAACTGGTATCGCTACAACAAAGGCACATGCCGCGAAGACAAAACCGCTTATGCTTCCCTGCATGATACCGCTCATCATGTGACCGCTAGTACAGCCGTCGGCAAGCCTGGCGCCGAAGACGAATATAAATCCGCCCAAGATCTCACGTATGTAATATTTCTCAAATGCAGACTTTGGTCCTGATACCCTTAGCGCATCCTGTGCCATCTTGTTCCTCTTGTTGGGATCCATGCTCCACGCTATGAATCCGCCGAGAGGTATGGCAAGCAAAAACACCATCGCGAAGTTGAGCGGGTTCTTTATATCTTTCGCAAGAGACCCTTCGCTTTTGTCATAATAAGCATTAGTGCTGCGATATCCGCTCTTACGTGAACTGTCCTCCGTAATTACCGAGGGATCTATCACGCTGTGGATCATTCCTCCTATCATCGAAAACTGGGTCGAGACTCCAACCGGTTTGATAACGAGGACTGAAACCGCAAAAACAAGTCCCAAAAAGATCGCTTTGAACACCCAACCGTGAGAATTTCCATTCATCTCCATTTCCGCCTCCTTTGTAATGGTGTAAATTTATATAATATTCATTTATATAAATATTATATACGATGCTGGTATCACTGTGTGTGACCAAGTCACACACACGTTGGTTTTACGATAGGTAAAAACACCTACTCGGGCACATTCCCTCAACTTCTAACCTCTGCGTTTGGTATTGATCTTGGACAAGAGCTTACGGAGGAAAAATGAAGTAAAATCTTTTTTAGCAAATAGTTTGAAAAATTATCATTAGGAGTGATCCTATGTATACGAGTCACGAGGTATCAGGACTCTCTTAATGTGATCACCGATGTTGTAATAAAAAGAAAGAACCAACTTCTTTCTTCGGTGTTTCTCGTTCTGATACTTATGATATCGGCTTCGATACTTATGTATGGAATTGAGCACGAAGCACAGCCGTATGTATTCAAAAACGCATTTTCGGGTTTCTGGTGGGCAACTTCTACGCTTCTAACCGTAGGTTATGGTGATATTTATCTCATTACCACACTTGGCGAAGTGATAGGCATAATCCTTACCTTTCTGGGGATGGGCATGGTAGCCATTCCTACAGGCATACTCTCAGCAGGATTCATAGAACACCTTAATGAGATCGAAGATCCCAAAAAGGAAGAAGGGACTGAATACTGTCCCCGTTGCGGGCATAAAATACGATAACAGGAACGGAGCAAACTGCCTCCTTACTTTGCGAGCCCGTAGACTTTGCTTACTTCCTGGACAAAAATGATACCCTTTCCGGCTTCCTCAATATCCAACTTTTGCCTGATAGAGGAGACTATCGCTTCAGCATCTTTTTTTTCTGAGAGTATCATTACTATTTCTTTTTCCGGTTCGATATCCATGAAAAACAGTTTGCTTGTTTCGTGAATTCCCGAACCCCTGGCGTTGATTATCGTGCCTCCCCTTGACCCTGCGGCAGTGGCCGCGTCGATGACATCTTCTGCCTTGCCTTTGTTTACTACGACTGTTATCGCACAGTGCATTACCACTTCACCACCTTCCTCCCTGTCTGCCTCTGTAGCCTTACATGGGGCAGAACCAACAACTTCACTTACACCGGTCGTAAAAGCTATCCCGTGGTTTGGTTTTTCAAATTTAAATTTATTATCAAGGGACTCAAGTGTGTACTTGGCCATTGTTTTAGTTGATACCATCAGTACTATTTCCTTACGGATGTCCGACAAACCCAGAAAATCGGCAAATTTGTCATTAGCCGTGCCTTTTGCAAGTATTATCGTCCCTCCGGTCATCCCGCACTTTTTTGCCGTCTGCATGACCTTGCTTCCCTTGCCGAAATTAACGATTATCCACACAAGTTCGAAGCATTCTTTTTTAGTATCACTGATCACCATCGGGACCTCCCTTCTTTGTTTTCATCTGAAAGACCGCACCCAATATCTGCAGAGCAATTATTGGAGTCATTGCTACCATGGCGATCATGCCGAATCCGTCGGCAAGAACACTTGCGTTCTCTGCAGCATCAGCCGCCCCATGGGCAAAAGCCAGTATAAATGTGGCAGTCATAGGTCCGGATGCTACTCCTCCCGAATCAAAGGCGATACCGACAAAGAGTCTCGGCACATAATATGACATCGTGATAGATATTATGTATCCCGGAAGTAGAAAGTGCCAGAGCTTTATCTGGGGACTGAGGATATTCACCATCGCAAGAGCAACAGCAACGCCGACTCCAATGCTCAGCGTTCCCACTACCAGACTCCTTCTGACGTAACCGCTTGTTACCTCTTCGACTTGATGAGTCAATACGTAAACTGCAGGTTCAGCAAGTATAGTCACCAGTCCAAGTATAAATCCGACTAAGACAAGATAAGCATTGTTATCAAATAAAACAAGTTTGCGTCCAATCAGGCTTCCTACTTCCATAAAGCCGCCGTTTACACCTGTAAGGAAAAGGACCAGTCCCACAAAAGCAAAAATAAGACCTGTAAATATTCTTCTTACCGCTTTTTTTGAAAGTTTAAAAGATATTTTCTGGAATATTGCAAAGATAACTATTACAGGTAAAAGCGCCAGAATGACCTCTTGTGCAATCACCGGTATTTTCTCTGCAAATGGGCCCATTATTGAGAGGGAAGAGGCATCTGCTGCCGGAAGACTTCCCGTGAGTCTCTCCGTCTTTGAGAATATGCCCATCAGCATCACTGCAATTATCGCCCCTGCAGATGCTATCGCTACCATTCCGAAGCTGTCGATCTCAGATGCCTTACTGTCTTTTTTCAGGGCTGAGACGCCTATTGCAAGGGCAAGTATGAAAGGCACAGTTACCGCTCCGGTGGTAGCCCCGGAAGAATCAAAGGATATCGCCAGAAATTCTTCGGGAGTGAACCAGGCCAACAGAAATACAATTAGATAAAGACCTGTCAAGATCTTGTTGAGCGGCACATTGTAGACTATCCTCACAAAGCCAAGGGAAAGCATCAGCGCAATGCCGGCGGATACTACAATTACAATGCTAAATTTTTCTATGCTCGCCGAAGTGATGTTTTCCACCTGCTGTGCAAGAATATGAAGGTCCGGCTCAGCTACTGATATTGCAAAACCCAGTACAAGACCTGCTGAGATGACTATCCACAGCTTGTTTGTTTTCGCAATTGAGGCTCCCATCTGGTTGCCTATCGGTGTAATTCCTATGTCGACTCCGAGCAGGAATATGGAAAGCCCTACAACTATAAAAAGAGCTCCGGCGAGGAATCTTATGAAAAGATGCGTTCCAAGGGGAGTTAGGGTAAAGTTCAGAACGGTAACTATAAGAGTGATAGGCAGGACCGCAAGCAGAACTTCTCGGAACTTCTCCCTAAGGACTTCCAAAGCAGCACCCCCCTCTTTTCCAGATAGCTACATCATATGTTTAGTACATTTTAACTTTGTTATAAGTAATAGCATTCTTGATTATAACAAAGAAACCTTTATTTATGATCTTAAGGACTATAACGGCAAAACGGCTTACTTTGACCATCAAAGTTGACTATTCTGTAAATTGTAAAATGACTGTATAATCCATTGAGATCACGTCCATTTTAAGATCAGACTGAGAATAACAATTTTTGCTATCCTTGGTCCTCTTTAACAGGTGATGAGATGAACCAACCGTTCAGTTTCACAGAAAAACATTACAGGGAATTTATTGAAAACACTTCCGAACTGATCCTTTGCATGGACGCAAAGGGCTGTTTTGTCTATGTCAACAGGTCGTGGAAAGAAAAAATAGGCTACAGTGAAGGAGAAGCATATGCCATGACCATATGGGACATAATACATCCGGATCATATGTCCAAGTGCATGGATCATTTCAGAAAGGCCTGTGAGGGAGACCTTACAGACTGCTGTACAAAATCTATCGAAACAGCTTTTGTCTGCAAAGATGAGAAAGTTATCTTCGCAGAAATGAACAGCAGCTGCATGATCGAAAGATGTGGCGAGGAAAAATTCGTTATGTGCTCTTTTAGTGACATCACTTTCCGTAAAAAAGCAGAAGAACAGATTGCTTCCCTGGCCACACTCGTTGAACAGAGCGATGACATGATAGCCTTCAAAAACATGGATCTTCAGGTAGTGGCTGCGAATGTTTCGTACGCAAAACTTGCGGGCTATGATTCAGTAAAAGATGTCATAGGAAAGAACTGTACAGAGATCTTCGGGATCTCTCAGGACAGCGGTCCCGGAAAATTCTACCTTGATCAGGATCGAAAAGCTCAGAAACTTAAACCGGGCGAATATTTGCTTGTTGAAAACATCCTCGACCAGCCCAAATATAAAGACAGAAACATCCTTTCTAAAAAATTTCCGATATTCGACTCTGCCGGCAGGGTGATAGGAACAGGAGACATAATAAGGGAAACTACTGAGTTCAAAAAGACCCAGACAAGACTCTACGAAAGCCAGCAGCATTTCAAGCTTCTCGTTGACCAGATGCTTCACGGGCTTGCCGTCCACGAAATAATATGCGATGAAAACAACGTGCCGGTCGATTACAGGTTTATAAGTGTAAATAAAAAATTTGAAGAACAGACAGGCCTCAGAGAAAAGGATGTTGTCGGCAAGACTGTGCTTGAGGTGCTCCCAAAAACTGAGAGTATATGGATAGAAAGGTACGGAAGGGTGGCTCTGACCGGAGAACCTGTCCAGTTTGACAGTTACTCTGCCCATTTTGACAAGTGGTACGGGGTCTCTTCATATTCGCCAAAATTTGGACAGTTTGTCGTAATAATGGACGACATTACTGAAAGAAAAAAACTTGAAGAGGCCCTTCATCTTGAGAAAGAACAGATAGAAAAGACTCTTCTCTCTGTAGGCGATGGCGTTATTTCGACGGACAAAAACGGACGAATACAACTTATGAATAAGGCTGCTGAAAACCTTACCGGATGGAAGCTGAAAAACGCTTTGGGGATGAAAATAGAGGATATTTACGATATAAGAGATGAGACAACGAAGGAAAAAATAGGTTCTCATTTTGGCAGGGTACTCCAAAAGGGAGACCAGATAAACAACTCCAACCACAAGCTGCTTATCTCAAAGAACGGAGTTGAACTCTATATAGAGGACTCTTCAGCTCCGATAAAGGACAGCAGGGGAAATATCTCTGGAATGATCCTTGTTTTCCGCGACAGCACAGAAAAGATCGAGAGGCTAAAACAAGTAGAATACCTCAGCCTTCACGATCACATGACCAGCCTTTATAACAGAAAATATATGCAGGATTCCATAAAGAGGCTCGACACAAAACGCAACCTTCCGTTCTCTGTTATTTACATGGACGTCAACGGTCTTAAGCTGGTCAACGATTCTTTAGGACACGAGATGGGCGACAGGCTTATCATATCTGTGGCAAATGCGCTTAAAGGCATGCTCAGAAGTGACGACATCGTTGGGAGGATCGGCGGTGACGAGTTCCTTGTGCTGCTTCCAAAAACAGACATCGAAAGTACAGAAAGGGTAGCGGAAAGGATAGAGAGCACCGTTTCAGATACAAAAATCGGTTCTCTTGTCCCGTCTGTCGCATTCGGCTGCGCAGTTAAAACTGAAGATGATCAGAATATTTTAGAAACACTAAAGAGAGCCGAAGCTTCAATGTATAAGGGAAAATTGAAGAGCAGCAAGATAATGAGAAATTCTATGATAAAAAATCTGATCAAGTTATTAGAGGACAAATATGATGTTTCAAAGCACCATTCTAAAAGGGTCATGTACTACTGTGAAAAGATCGCCATCGCTATGGGGTTTACTGAAAAAGAGACAGCGGACCTTAAAACAACCGCATTGCTCCATGACGTCGGAGAGGTAGTTATACCGGCGTCTCTGCTGAACAAACCAGAGAAGCTGTCTGATGAAGAATATGAGCAGATCAAAATACACTCCGAAAAAGGCTATCAGATCCTTAAATCCATAGACGAATACTCGGCTTTGGCGGAATCTGTACTCCAGCACCACGAAAGATGGGACGGCAAGGGCTACCCTGATGGCCTCAGGGAAGGCGACATACTTCTCCATTCAAGGATAATAAACGTGGCGGACGCCTATGAGGCGATGACCTCAGACAGGCCTTATAAAAAAGCAATGACCCAAAAAGAGGCGGTAGATGAGCTTAAAAAGTGCCGGGGGGAACAGTTTGACCCGCAAATAGTGGATATTTTTATTGAAAAGGTCCTGTTGAAAAAAAATCAGTACGCTGACGTCAATCTTTCCTGAGCGAGGGCACAAGGCAGTAGGAAACTTTAATTAAGCAAACATAAGAGCCGACCAGGACATCCAGACAATGTCCAGGCCGGCTCTTGAACGTTCATCAAGCCTTACGGCTTCTATCCGCTGTTATTTTGTTTTCAGCTGGTGAACGACGTCAATGACCGTTCCATCGCGCCATTCGACAATACCTATGATGCGGTCTTCTGTTTCGACAGGGTCGGTAGGACCGGACATCTTGTGCGCCCTTGAGACCAATTCGTCCATTGAAACGATCGGGAGCCCTTTGACTGCTGAGCAGGCATCAAGAAGGTCCTTACGCTTCGGGTTGATGGTAATTCCATATTCTGTGACAATAGCATCAACGACCTCACCGGGCGTGGTTACGCTGTAAACGTTGTCCGTCACACAGGGAATACGTCCGCGAAGCAGCGGCTGGGCAATTATCGTAAGTTTAGCTCCTGCGGCAGTGTCCTGGTGTCCCCCTGTGCCGTGGAGCAGTGCTCCATCAGCCTCAGTGTTGACGTTGGCATTGAAGTTTACGTCAACTTCCGTGGCTCCGAGAATGACTACGTCAAGCATATTGACAGCAGCTCCCGAATTCCATGGGTTGGCGTACCAGTCAGCTGATATTTCGATATGTTTCGGGTTTTCACCGATAGAGCGGACAGCTTCGAGGTCAAAAGACTGAACGTCCATGAGCCTTTCGACCAGACCCTCTTTCAGCAGTTCAACGAAATAGCCTGTTATTCCGCCAAGACCGAAGCTTCCCTTGATACCCTTCTTGATCATGGCTTCTTTCATAAAAGCCGTGACTGCAAGGGGTATTCCGCCTGCACCAGTCTGGAAGGAGATACCCTCTTTAAAGTAGGGGCTTGCTTCGATCAGCTCGGATGCATACTTCGCGATAAGAAGGCGGAGCGGATCCCTGGTGACCTTCGTAGTCCCGGAAACTATGCCTGCGGGATCTCCGATGCTCGGGACCTCTACTACTATGTCAACATTGAGCTGGGAAATCGAGACAGGAGCTGCGGGGTAAGGCTGAAGATTGTCTGTGACCGCAACAACACAGTCCGCATACTGGGCGTCGGTAAAAGCGTATCCAAGGGATCCGCACGCGGACTTTCCCTGAGTTCCGCAGATGTTTCCGTACTTGTCCGCTGTGGGAGCTGCTATGAAGGCAACGTCTATGTGGACATCACCTGACGCAACTGCGCGCGGACGGCCGCCATGGCTCCTCAGTACTACGGGAACATCCATTCCGCCCTCTGATACGAGCTGTCCGATAGGTCCGTTGACTGAGCCCATTATTCTTGTTATGACTCCGCTTTTGATGTGCTCGATCAGTTTTTTGTGTACACCGAAGAGAGCTGTGGGGAAAAGTGTCAGGTTTTTAATGCCCATCTCTGCACAGGCATCTATTACCATGTTGACGACAAAGTCACCGTTGCGGAGGTGGTGGTGGAATGATACAGTCATTCCGCTTTTAAGGCCTGATGCCGCTATCGCTGCCTTTATGTCGCTTACTCGCTTGTCGGTACAGGTGCTGTTAACGCAACGGATCTTTCCGCCTGCCCTGTATCCTTCAGGCTTTAAGGCAAAAGCGCCCTGGAAGAGCTTTGTTTTGCCGTATCCTTCAATAAAGTCAGGTATCTCACGGCCTAGTGCGTTCTTTGCCATCTTACTTCACCTCCAAAAGTCCGGCCTTGACAAGAGTGTATTCCGCTCTCTTGACGACCGGGATATCGACCATTCTTCCGTCAACAGAGACCGCGCCCTGACCTCGTTCCGCGGCTTCTTTTGCCG
The DNA here is from genome assembly GCA_002839185.1 of Synergistetes bacterium HGW-Synergistetes-1. NCBI lineage: Bacteria > Thermotogati > Synergistota > Synergistetes bacterium HGW-Synergistetes-1. Next base: position 28,506 of record PGXO01000007.1, read on the forward strand.
CCGCAACTATCTTAAGGGCCTTTTCTATTTCCAGCTCTGTCGGGTTGAAAACATTATGTATGATCGGTATCTGGTTTGGATGAATGACACTCTTTCCTTCAAAACCAAGCTGCTTTATGAATTCCGTTTCCTTGCGCAGTCCAGCGTCATCCGTCACTCTCGGGAATACGGTGTCGATCGGGTCTACCCCTGCCGCTCTGGCAGCAAATACTAGCATCCGGCGTGCCCAGTCAAGTTCGGTCCCTTCGCTTGAACGGCTCGTCTTAAGGTCTGCCGTCAGGTCTTCTCCGCCTGGTATTATCGCTGCAACGCGGGGAGATGCCGAGGCTATGTCAAATGCATTCCAGATCCCCTTCGCTGTCTCAAGAAGACAGAATATCTTGGTCCTTCCAACGGGGATCCCGTTTTTATCTTCTATTATCGAGAGCTCTTCATCGATGATCTTAACTGTTGCTGCATCATCGACCTTTGGAGCCCTTATCCCCTGCAGTGCCGGGAAAGGAACTACTGCTGCAAGGTCATCTTTCCAGTATTCCGTATCGACTCCGTTTATGCGGACCGTTACCTCACAGCTCCCGAACTCGCCCTGTTTCAGGAAATGCTGGACAAGTATCCTTGCTGTGTCCTTTTCGGCCATTGCAACAGCATCTTCAAGGTCAAGGACAAGACCGTCAGAACCAAAGAGATATCCGCGCGTTAGCATGTTTGGATTATTTCCGGGGAGATAGAGCATTGTACGGCGCATTATCTCTCACCTCCGATAAGCCTTTTTACAGCGGCTTCAACTCTTGCTCCAAGAACGATATCCAGGGCTCCGTTGTCCTGGATCGAAATATCAATATCTTTTACACCCATCGAAACGATCACTTCAGCCGTCTTCTTTTCCATAGCTGACTTGAACCTTGCAGCGCTGCTTCCGGCTATTTGAATTTTCACACCGGCACCCTGAGCTGCTTTTGATACCGTAACAAGGCAGTCCATTGATTCCAGTGTTCCAGCCTGAGCTGTGTTCATGGTATTTTACCTCCCTGTTCATCTCATGGAGAAACGGTCCGCCTGCCCGTCTCAACTGAGAGCTGGGAAGGCAGACCGTTTATTTGTTTAGTTTTTTGATCTTTCAGTTTTGCCGCTTCGCTTAAACTGCAAAGCTAATTTAACTTTAGTACTTAATCGTTGAATCCTATGAGGCTGGCCTCATCCCATGCGCACATCTTGTTGACTTTGGCTTTTGCCGCTTCAAGTTTCGCGCCCTTGAATTCAGGATCGATCTTTCCTGCGATGGCTGCCGCCATGTCGATAGTGCTGGCTGCGTTCTTTTCCCAGTCAGGATCTCCGCGGAAGTCGCGAAGAACGTCGTATGTAAGGGTTCCGGACTTGTCTTCGGTAAGAACTTCGCCAAGAGCCTTTTCAATCTTGGCTGCAGATTCATCAAGGCCAAGGTATTCCAGCATCATCTTTGCAGTGAGGATCATTGCGCTAGGGTTGACCCTGTACTGATGTGCGTACTTCGGTACTGAACCGCTGCTGGGCTCAAAAATAGCAGCTTCTTTACCGATGTTTCCACTCGGTGCAAAACCCAGTCCGCCGGTAAGCTGCGAAGCTTCATCAGAAAGGATATCGCCAAAGACGTTGCTTGCGACCACAACGCTGTAGTCCTGTGGACTTTTGATGAACCACATTGCTGTAGCATCGGCGTTCTCTTCGGTACCCTTGATGCCGAACTGCTCGTATTCTTTTGCGATCTCCAGGAATATCCTCTTCATCATTCCGTCCGTTTCACGGATGACGTTTGCCTTGTTGCAGCAATGTACCGTCTTGCGTCCAGTCGCCTTCGCATATTCGAATGCAGCGCGGATGATACGCTCGCAGCCGTCCTTCGAGAATACACGCCATGATACTGCTACTTCGCGGCCTTTGAATCTTTCCATTCCCTTGTGGAGGTCGAACATCGCTTCGGGAAGCGGGTAGAACTCAACCGCCGCATAAAGGTCTTCTGTGTTTTCACGGAACATTACTATGTCAATTTTGGGATCCTTTGCAAGAGGAGTTCCGATCCCGGGGAGTTTCTTCGCGGGACGGATGTTTATGTAGAGGTCGAAAAGCTGACGCATCTGGAGGATAGCTGATTTGAATCCTTTTACTCCTGCCTTTGATGTGATCGCTGCCATGAGTGTTGCGTCTGTTTCACGAATCGATTTGATGGTTTCAGGCGGGACCGTGTTGCAGCGGGGGTCGCCTTCACCGAATTTCTTGTTTGATTTTTCCCACATGCACCAGCCAAGGTCAGCGCGGACCCAGTCGATGGGCAGATTGAGGGATTCGAGGACCAGAAGCGCGCCCTCCATCATGTCAAAACCAGAGTCATCTCCGGCCATGTAACATACCTTGTAGCGATCCTTCTGTTCCTTAACTTTGAGAACATTTCCTGACATATTATTTCCTCCTCTTAATTTTACTTTATATTTGATAGCCATCCGATCCATCTTTGCATTAAAGCAAGATCCTGTTTAAGATCCGGACCGGGTGGTCTAAAACCTGTGATACCTGACTTCTGTCAGACCTTAGGCGAGTCCCAGCGACTTCTTGACGTGAGGGATAAGTCCGCCGTCTTTGATCAGCCCCTGTACAAACTCGGGGTATGCCGGAAACTTGAACTCTTTTCCGCCTGCAATAATCACGCCGCTTTCGAAATCGACCTCTACTTCGTCGCCCATACTGATGGCGTCAACTGCCTCGGGGCATACGATGATCGGAAGGCCCTCGTTGAAACAGTTGCGATAGTAGATACGTGCGAAGCTCTTCGCAATGATAACTGCGATGCCGCGCTCTTTAATGCATGATACAGCCTGTTCACGGCTGGAGCCGCATCCCCAGTTTTTGCCACCAACGATTATATCGCCCGGTTTGGCGTTCTTGTTGAACTCCATGTCAAGGTCCTCAAGAGCTACCTTTGCCATGTCAGAGCGTTCCTTTATGGTGTACGTGTACTTACCGGGGAAAATGACGTCTGTGTTTACGTCGTCGCCGTATTTCCAAACTTTACCTTTGACAGACATGTTAAAGCGCCTCCCTCGGATCGGAGATCTCGCCCTTGAGGGCGGATGCTGCGACCATCATCGGGCTTGCAAGGTAGATGAAGCTGTCCTTGTCGCCCATGCGGCCCTTAAAGTTACGGTTTGCTGTGCTGATAGCTGCTTCTTCCGGTGCAAGGATACCTTCGTGGTTGCCCATGCAGGGTCCGCAGCCCGGGTTGCAGATAACGCAGCCTGCATCAAGGAACACATCCAAAAGTCCCTCTTTCATTGCCTGACGGTAGACTATCCAGGAAGCAGGGATGACTATTGTACGAACAGCTACTCTTTTGCCCTTGAGAATGGCCGCCGCCGCGCGGAGATCTTCGATACGCCCGTTGGTGCAGCTTCCAAGGAATGCCTCATGGATCTTTGTGCCCTTAACTTCGCTGATCGGGCCATAGTTGTCCACTTTGTGGGGTTTTGCCACGCCGGGTTCGATGTCGCCGAGGTCATAGTGGTACTCAGCCGCGTATACCGCGTCTTCGTCTGCCCAGAGGGGCTCCCAGCGATCACACTTAGCGTTGTCCTTTATTGCGTCAAGGACTTTCTGGTCGGGTCTGCATACTGCGTTCTTTGCTCCGAACTCAATACCCATGTTGCAGAGGGTCATCCTCTCGGCGATACTCATGTTCTCGATTCCGTCGCCGTGGAACTCCACGCTCATGTAGTCAGCTCCGTCAGCTTTTACGTCTCCGATGAACTTAAGGATAAAGTCCTTTGCGGATACGCCCGGCTTGAATTTGCCGGTCACTACAACTTTCATGCTTTCAGGGACTTTGAACCAGATCTTGCCTGTTGCCCATGCAGCTGCCATCTCTGAACGTCCTATGCCTGTCGAGAACGCTCCATATGCTCCGTATGTACAGGTGTGGCTGTCGCTTCCTACCATGATAAGTCCGGGAAGTGCAAAACCTTCCTCGCACATTTTCTGGTGGCAGACTCCGCCGTCACTGGTCACGTCGTAGAAATGTTTGATGCCCTGCTCTGCCGAGAACTCGCGGACTTCCTTGTGGTTTACCGCGTGGTCGCTGGAAGGCGCCGGGATCGCGTGGTCGAGGATAAATACGATACGCTCGGGCTTCCAAACGTTTTTAACGCCAATTTTCTTGAATGTTCTTGCGATAGGAGCCCCGTTGTCGTGGCTCATGCACCAGTCAGGTTCGACTGTTACGACCTGATTGGCTACGACATCATAGCCCGCAGCTCTGCCAAGTGCCTTTTCGGCAAATGTCTTGCCCATCTTACTTTCACGCTCCCTGTCTGAATATATTAAAAGTTTATGATCTGTATGCGCGGTACTTATCTTAAGAGTGAAGCGGCCGTCATTATTATTTTTTGATGCTGAACGGCCGCTTTACTCTTTGTCTGCTTACTTCTTCGCAGCTGCCTGGGCCTTCAGGTATTCCATAAGACCGCCGGCCTGCATTATATCGTTTTCAAGATCGCTGACAGCATCGCCGTGGAATTCATGACCGCTCGTCACATCTTTGATGGTTCCTGTTGAAAGTTCGACTTCGAGCTGATCTCCGTCGTTGATCTTCCCTTCTTTGATGGCATCTGAGATGCCTTTTACAAAGAGAACGGGGTAGCCGTTGTTGATGGCGTTGCGGTAGTAGATGCGTGAGCATGTCTCGGCAAGTACTACAGGAATGCCGGCGTATTCTAAGCAATAAACAGCGTGTTCACGGCTTGAGCCGCATCCGAAGTTCTTTCCGGCCACTACAAAATCTCCGGGTTTTACTTCCTTCGCAAAATGCTCTTTGCCTGGGTAGTATTCGAACGCATACTGCGGCATGTTTTTGGGATCTGTCTCAGCAAGATATTTGTTGTGGTAGATGAGGTCAGTATCGACGTCGTCACCGAATACCCACGCTCTGCCCTTGAGAATTTCGCTCATGTCAATCTTCCTCCTCTAGCCCAGAATATCCCTGGGGTCTGTGATGACGCCTTTGACTGCTGTTGCCATTGCAGACATGGGGCTCATAAGATAAGTGTGGCTTCCCTTGCCTACCTTGCCTATAAAATTGCGGTTCGTGGTCGAGCATCCGACATCTCCGCTGGGAAGAGCTCCGTAGTGCTCAGCTGTGCAGAGTGCGCAGGTCGGATTGGTGAAAACGATGCCTGCCTCAAGGAACTTCTCGATCATTCCGGCTTTCGCGCAGGCAAGCTGTACTTCAGTCGTGCTTGGCGTAATTATAGTGCGGACTTTCGGGCTTACCTTGCCACCGCCTGCAATAAGAACGTCATAGGCTGCCTTGATATCCTCAAAACGCCCGTTCGAGCATGATCCTATGTGGACCTGATCTACTGCTGTTCCTGCAACTTCCCTGACCGGCTTGACATTGTCGGGGGCATCCGGGCATGACGCGAGGGGTTCGAGGTTGGTCACGTCGTACTTGAAAACCTTGCAGTACTCTGCATCAGGATCTGCCGAGAGTTCTTTCACTCTATTCTTGACTTCCGGTCCCGCGCGCTCCACGAGCCACTTCAGGACTTCACCGTTCGGCATTATAATAGGAACTTTTCCGCTCATCTCAGTAACCATAGAACAGAGAGTGATGCGGTCTGCAAGGGTCGAGTTATCGATCGTCTCGCCTGTGAATTCGACTGCAAGGAAGTCCATTCCGCCTGCGCCAAGGTCTCCGACGATATGGGTAAGGAGGTCCCTCATGCAGACGCCCTTCTGGAATTTTCCTGTAACTTCGATCTTCATCGTCTCCGGAACGCGGAACCAGTTAGTACCGTTGATCCAGGAAGCAGCGATGTCTGAGTTCCCGACACCTGTGGCAAATGCGCCAACGCCGCCGAGGAGGTTCATGTGGCTGTCTGTTCCGAGAACCACATCGCCGGGTTTGATCATTCCGGCTTCAAGCATTACGTGCTGTCCGATGCCGTTGTTGATGTCAAATACACGTTTGATGCCCTGTTTTTTTGCAAATTCGCGGATTATCTTCTGGTTTGTGGAAACCTTCTCGGAATGCGAAGGTGCCTGGAGGTCAAAAGTAAATGCGATCTTATCCGGATCCCATACTTTTGCGTCAGCTCCCATTTCCTTCTCGAACTGCAGTACGCAGTTTGCTCCGCCGAAGTCGCGCGCGGTCGACCAGTCTATCTTGCACCATACGCGGTCTCCAACTTTTACGGGTTTGCCTGCTGCCCGCTCCATGATCTTGACTATTGCTGTCTTGCCCATGTCGGTTATCCCTCCGTTTATTTAATCTGCTTATTTCATTCCAAGGAACGACTTCACGCTCTCAAAATTCATAAAGTCGGCCTTGTTTACCATTACGCCTTCGGGACTGCGGAGTGTTCCGTCTCCCTCATGTGCGTGGTTTGCGATTATGTGTCCTATCTCATTGGGGCATCCGTTGCGAAGCGCAATAACAGTACCTGAGAAGGGGTGGCGAAGATTCTTGCCCATTGTTGACTTGACTGTTTCGCCCGCAGCGTTCTTTTCGTATTCGACAAGCTTGCCTACATCATGAAGAAGAGCTCCGGCTACAAGGAGGTCGTTGTCCATCGTGAACTTGGGATCTTTTTCGGGATAGATGGCGTTGAACTCGTCCATTGCTTTTTTTGCTATGCGGGTCACACCCTTGACGTGATCCAGGTATGTAAAGGGACAGTTGGGGATAAGAAGGGTGAACGGGATCTTATCCATGTCATCCGGTTCCCAGCCACCTGTCTTGAGTGCGTCGACATAAGAAGCTACGACCTTGTCCTGCATGCCCTTGTCCTTGATCCACTCGATCTCGGGGAACAGCTCTCTGATTCTTTTCTCCATGTTGATTCCTCCTGTTTTTATTGTAATTGTCATTATTCCTGACGGTTCTTTTTTATATATTGGTCGGTCCGGATTTATTGGGCCGCTATACCCCTGTGAAGTGTTTTGTATATCCTGTCGATGTGATTTGCCGCCGTCTCACGTGCCAAATCAACGTTATGATCCAGAATCGCTTCATACATTGAGCGATGCTCCAGCAGAAAAGCATCTTTATCTTCCAGGAGGTTGTAGATCTTGTCGTGAGTCGCCATGATCAGATCAAAATTCATCCTGGTTATATTTACGAAAACAAAATTGTGTGTGGCTTCAGCAAGCGCCAGATGAAAGTCAAAATCTGCCTGGGCACGCAGGTTCGGGTCACCGAGCCTCTTTTCTGTAGCTGTCAGGACCCTGAGCATTCTTGTAAGATCTGAAGATGTTGCCCTCATAGCGCTCTCAGCCGCTATTGCAGGATCGAGAATGCGGCGCGCCTCCATCAGCTCGAGAACAGCTGAATCTTCGAGACGGATATTCTTTTCATCCTCTGCGGGCGATTTAGGATGGCGCACAAAACGGCCTTTTCCCGGAACTGATTCTATCAGTCCGAGAAGCTCCATAACCCTGAAGGCCTCCCGCAAGGAACTCCGGCTCACACCGAAGTCATCCATTAGCTGCCTTTCAGATGGAAGAGGATCGCCCGGCAGGATGTCTCCTCTCGAAATGGATTCTTTTAATTTTTCTACTACCTTCTCGTATATACGGGTTCCCCGCGAGACTTGAGTTTCGATCATGTGAAAAAACTCCTTTCCTGGACCACCCAGTATACCTTATATCATGCGCAAAAGAAAAAAACAAGGGCAAAAACATAGTCTAAATAGTCTGATTATTTAGTTATAAGCCGGTTGTTTTGAGGCATTTTCAGTTTTGCCGGTTCAGGCCAGGATCAGCGCTGGTACATACCAAACGGGAAATACTATATAACATTGTCAGGTCAGTCACAGAGGCAATAATTCCTACAATTATTGTTTATTTAAAAAACTAAAATTTAACAGCCTTGGCGGTCGGACCACTTGTTTAAATATTTTCTGAAAAACCTCTCGAACCGAAGGGTGAAGTCCGGGTTGACTTGATAACAAGCGACATATAATATCTTTAGGATGTGATTTGGTACTGGGGGAATGTCAGGAATGTCAGAATCAATATCGAAACGATCAGCAAAAAAGAAAGCATTTACTCTCGTGGAACTTCTTATAGTTATCATCATTGTAGGGATACTTGCCGGCATGATGCTCCTGTCAGCGGGATCTGCGACTGATTCGGCAAAGGCTGCAAGAATCATATCGGACCTCAGGAACATGAAAGCCGCAGCGCTGCTCTACTGGTCGGACAACGGAAGCTGGCCGATTTGGTATTACGATAAAGGATCCAGCACTTACAAAGCTATTCCTCCAGCATCGCCTGGACCTGAAAACTACAGTGATCTTACTACTATGGGCGACGGCTACTGGGTGGGGGCTATGAGAGCATCAGGCGATCACAGCCTCGCATTCTCAGTCGCAGACCTCCAGGAGTTAAGTAACGGGGTAAAGAAGTCGATTGAAAAACAGGCTGAAAAGACAGGCCTTTATGGAGACACTTTTACAGGGATGCCCTATCTGCCTGATATGGACAACCTCCAGAAATTCAATGCAGATCAGCATAATATGCTGCTCTCCGTGATAAATAAATGATCCGCTTCCTTGTTAAGGTTAAGGCCTTTTCTGTTTTCTATTAATTTAAGATAACACCTGATATTTTTTCTGTAAGAAAGGTTTTGAGAACTATTACAACTGAAATAAAATTCGAAGAACTTTTTTCAATGAAAAGACAGAGGATACTCGGCATCAATCCTCCTGTTGAAGATTTTGCCTTCTTTGATCTGTGGTCTAAGCCTGCCGGACTTCTCTATCTGCTGAAAAGGATGAAGATGAACGGCAATGAGGTCTATCTGTTGGACTGCATTCATGAGGCCTCTGTAGGCAAAAAATCATTCGGGCGCGAAAAGATTGGCTGCATGGAAATCGAAAAACCCCCCGCATACAGGGGAATAAAAAGGAAGTATCATCGGTTCGGACTCTCCGAAGAGAGGATAATGGAAAGACTAGCTGAAATCCCAAGGCCGGATGCAGTATTTCTCACTTCAGCAATGACGTACTGGTACGGCGGGGTAAAATGGATCATTTCGATCCTTAAAAGAGAATTACCGGACGTGCCGGTAATTCTCGGAGGCACCTACGCGAAGCTCTGCCCCGAACATGCAAAGGGACTTGGTGCAGACCGCCTTGTCACCGGCCACTGGATTCCCGACAGCCACTATCCCGCGATGGATCTCTATGAAAAAATTCCCTACGGAATCACGATGACATCCTTTGGATGCCCCCTTTCGTGCAGTTACTGCGCCTCCCGCATATTATGGCCCAAATACACAAGGAGGACCGTTCCCGAAGTCCTAAGGGAGATCGATCATCAGGTCGGCCTCGGAGCGGAGGACATTGCGTTTTACGATGACGCCCTTCTTATTGACAAAAAAGAGTATTTATACCAGCTCTGTCGTGGATCAATAAAAGCATACGGGGAAAGGATACGCTTCCACACGCCTAACGGACTCCATGTACGCGAAATAGATGATGAATGTGCGGAAATGCTGAAAGGGAGCGGATTTAAAACGATAAGGCTTTCTCTTGAAAGCATTGATCCGAAAATATCAAACGCAAGTTCAGGTAAAGTTGCCAGAGAAGAATATGCAAGGGCTGTCAGATCTCTTTTGAATGCAGGCTATTCCGGAACTGACTGCGAGACATACATTTTGCTGGGCCTGCCAGGCCAAAGCATTGACTCAGTAAAAGAAACCGTAAGGTTCGTCCATTCTTCGGGAGGAAAACCCAAACTGGCCGAATTTTCGCCGATACCGGGGACCACCTCATTTAACATGGCGGCGGAAGAGATGCCTGAGCTTAAAACAGAACCACTGCTACACAACAATTCAGTATACTCTTCGTGGATCTCAGGAAATATCTCCCCGGAAGAGCTTCAGGAACTGAAAGACATGGCACGAAGGAGATGCTGATGTTCGTCAGTATCTTCTCAATTATTTGGTCAACAGGTTTCCTTGTTTTCATCTTTTGTTTTCATCATAAGCAGGTGGGTACTCACACATATTCCGACTACAGCCAGAATTACCCGGACAAGCGGTTTATGCACGGCTGCCGCAGATAATGCGAGGCCGGACCACAGGAAAACTATCGCCCTTATTTTTATCGACTTGCTGACTCCGGCGTTTGTCCGATAATTCTCTATGTACTCTCCAAAAAAGCGCGACCTGCAAAGCCATCTGTGCATCGCAGGACTGCTTCCTGCAAAGCATCCGGCCGCAAGAAGTACAAAAGGGGTCGTTGGAAGGAGCGGAAGGAAGACTCCGATGCCGCCAAGCGTTAGAGAGACGACGCCGGCAACGATCAGAAGCGTCTTCTTTATCCTGCCGCACTCTTTGCTATCTGGGATACTTTTCTCTGTCTTTGGCATCCATTTTCCTGTAAAATTCTTCGATCTTTTCAAGGATGTATTTACGTTTTTCTTTTTCCGTCAGTTCCTGCGGGATCTCTGCGGGGAATATCGGATCTCCGTAAACAACGTAAAGTTTTCGCGGGCGGGGAAATTTCATGTGGGGAGACATAGCCCTGTATGTGCCTCCTGCCCATACAGGGACTACGGGGGCACCGGTCTTGATCGATAGGATAGAGACACCTCCCTCAAGAGGCTGGAGGGTCCCATCCTCGGTACGGTGTCCCTCAGGACAAATGTAGACACTGTAACCGTCGTGTATAAAACCCATTACCATCCTCAGAAGCGCGGCCGAGCTGTTTTTGTCCTCCGGGGAGACAGGCACGGCTCCCACTTTTCTCATGTAGGCGCCTAAAATCGGAACTCTAAAAAGCTTTTCCCACGCCACAAATTTCAGAACTCTGGGGCAGAATGTATATCCAACCAGAGGAGGATCTAGGTAGCTCGCATGGTTTGAGGCAACTATCACCGGTCTGTTCTGCGGTATTTTCTCTTTTCCGCTCACCGAAAGTCGGTGATAGAGGGTAAAATATACTGAGATTATAAATCTTGTGATCTGGTATAACATTAAAGGATTCCTCCCGTTGGCTGCATCTGCACTAAGGATATCCCAGAAATGAGCAAATTGACAAGTCTTGGAGTGATCTGAATGGATAGCAAAAAGCAGACAAATGAAAAAGAGGTTCCTGCCGGTTCAAGGATAGGAAGGATCGCCAAGGACTTTTTCCTTGGATGTATAGCGCTTATACCTCTTGCAGTCTTTGTCTTCATATTCTATTACCTCATCATGCTTTTCGAGGCGCTCGGCTCAATGATCTTCGGGCTGACAAAGTCTATGAAAACGACTGTGGCAGTGACAGTTTTCATAGTTTTTCTGCTCATATATACAGGCAGAAAGCTCAGAAGAAAAGAAAAGTGGATCCTCAACATAGTTGACCAGGTGATCTCAAAGATACCTGTGGTCGGCGGATGGTACTCCACTTTTCAGGAGATGGTCCAGACCTTTACAGCAGGAGGCGGCGAAAGAGGATACCTTGGAACAGCCAAAGTGCCGTGCGGAGATGGATACATAATTGGCTTTGTCACAAAGAGGGAGAAAGCCAAGGACGGAAGTCCAAGGGTAACTATCTTTGTGCCTACATCTCCAAACCCGACTACGGGGCTTGTCTTCTTCTTTCCTGAAGAGAGTGTCGAATATCTTGACCTTTCACCTGAAAAGGCATTTACCACTATAATCTCGCTTGGGATGAAATCCTGAAACCTGGGGCGGTCCTTAACGGTCCGCCCCTTTTAATTATTTGGGTCTTTGAACCCTTTTGGTCAGTTGGCGCAGATGTTCCTGATGCTTCCTATTCCTTCGATATTCACCTCGACGAGGTCTCCCACCTTCATCGGCCCTACTCCCTGCGGTGTGCCGCTCGCAATTACATCACCGGGTTCAAGCGTTGCAAACCTGCTTATATGGGATATAAGCCTTGGTATGGGGAAGATCATCTGTGAGAAGGAGGCTTCCTGTACTGTCTTTCCGTTGAGTGTCGTACTTATCACTGCATCCTCCGGCATCTTATCTGTTATCAGTACAGCCGGCCCGAACGGAGCAAATGTATCGAAGCTTTTTGCCCTCGTCCACTGCCCGTCGGAATTCTGAAGTTCCCTGGCAGTAACATCGTTCATGATCGAGTAGCCAAGGACATGGCTGAGTGCATCCTCTTCCTTTATGTTGTGCCCGGCCTTGCCGATGATCACGGCAAGTTCGCCTTCATAGTCGATCCGTCCCGCCCATTCGGGTATCCGAATAAAATCGTTGGCTCCTATTATCGCTGAAATAGATTTCATGAAGATGAGCGGTTCCTTCGGCACTTCGTTGTTAAGTTCCTTCACATGACCCAAATAGTTTCGGCCTACGCACCAGATCTTCTTAGGCATGAAAGGCGGCAGGAACTTGACCCTGTCTATAGGGTAGCTCAGCCTTATGGGAGAAAATCCTGTAAAGGGATCTCCCTCAACGATATCGACGGAATTGTCACGGATCTTGCCCGAATAGGTCCTGCCATCTACCCAGAAACGGCAGTAACGTACGAGCGGCTCTTTTTTAGCCATAAAAATATTCCTCCCTGTTGATTTATGTAAATCAAATGATCTGATATAAGATCAAAACTTTGCTTCGAGCGCCTTAGCAATCTTTTCCAGAGCTTTTTTCAACATTTCGCGGTTGGTACCGATGTTTATCCTGGCAAATCCGTCGCCTTCGGTCCCGAAGTTCCGTCCATTGTTAAGCGCGACCCCGGCTTCATTGACAAGGAGATCCATGAGCGTCTCCGAATTAAACCCATATCCCCTGAAATCTATCCAGAATATGTAGGTCCCTTCCGGGTGATCCATCTTCGCTTTCGGCATCCGTTCTCTCACAAATTTTTCTGTAAAGTTCCTGTTTTCTTCAAGGTATGCCATAAGTTCATCAAGCCACCCGGCACATTTTGCATAAGCAGTCTCCATAGCAGTGAGTCCGAGAATGCTTAGCGAGCTCAGGTGCAGCCTGTTTAAAATTGAAACATAACGTGCCCTGAGTTTTTCATCGGGAATGAGGGCAACTGAAGAATTCATTCCTGCGATATTGAAGGTCTTGCTTGGCGCAACGAAGGTGACCGTACGCGAACTCATTTCCTCTGAAAGCGAGGCTATGCTCATATGTTTCGCATCGCTGTAGACCAGGTCCTGATGGATCTCGTCAGATATTATGATCATGTCTTTGCGTTCTGCCAGTTCAGACAGAGCTTCCAGTTCTTCCCTTGTCCATACACGCGCTACCGGATTGTGGGGGCTGCAGAGTATAAGTGTCCTGCATGTAGGGGTAACAAGTTTTTCAAGACTTTCCAGGTCCATCACGTAGCGGTCCTTTTCCCTCTTCAGCGGATTTTTAACGATCCTTCTCCCGGATTCGCTGATGGTGGCATAGAAGGGAGGATAGACAGGGGTCTGTATGATCACCCCATCGCCCGGTTTAGTGTATGCCATTATAGAAAAAGCCAGTCCTGCTACAACTCCGGGTGCCCAGGTCACAGCCTCTTTGCCGATCTCCCATCCATGCCTGTTTTTTTGCCAATCAGTTATTGCCTTGAGCAGCGAATCGGGCGCTATCGGGTACCCGAGCGCTCCTTCGTCGATCTTATTATGGAGAGCCTCCAGAACCTCGGGGGGAGCAGGAAAATCCATATCAGCCACCCAGAGTGCAAGAAGATCTTTTTTGCCGAATTCCTCTTCGAGAAAGTCCCACTTTTCGCAGTTCGTCCCGCGTCTTTCCATGTTTATGTCAAAATTATATTTCAACAACATACCCTCCCGAAGGAACTGAATGATCAGCAAAAGACCTGCCCGGACAACTCAAAAATCGTCTTTATGGCGGGATCTTTAGAAAAGCTGTTATGCTGACAAGAGTACCATAATTCTATAGCTTTTAGTACTCTCTGACGGCAAAAAAAGCTTGCATATTATCCTTTTAGACAAGACAATAGTTCTGCAAGAAAATAAAGGAGTGGATCTTTATGAGTGACATCAACGATAAAAACATTGAAATAGAGCTTGGCGGGGGCTCGCTGCTGCCGAAAAGAGACGAGGTCCCGGTCCGTTTTAAATGGAAGCTTGAAGATATATACCCAGATGACTCGAAATGGGAAAAAGACTTTAAATCTGTTAAAAAACGTCTTCCTGAGATCGCCTCCTATATGGGGAGATTGGGCGGATCTGAAATGATCATGCTTGAATGCTTAAAGCTCAGGGATGAAATTTCGATAACCCTTGGTAAGCTCATAGTCTACGCCAATATGAAGAGTCACGAGGATACGGCGGATTCAAAGTACCAGGGACCGGTAAACAGAGTATCGTCACTGGCCGTGGAAATGTCGGCTGTCTCAAGCTTTATTACTCCTGAGATACTTTCAATGCCTGAAGATAGGTTAAGGACATTTATAGCCGATCCCTCCCTCAAAGACTATTGCTTCAGTCTGAAAGAACTCCTTCGTCAGAAAGAACATGTGCTTTCACAGTCCGAGGAGGCACTGCTTGCCAAAACAGGAGACATGGCCGGGACTTCAGACAATGTATTCTCTATGCTTACAAATGCAGACATGAAGTTTGAGTCTATAAGAAATGAAAAAGGAGAAAAAGTGGAAATGTCAGAGGAGAGGGCTGTCTCTTACCTTCGCTCACGGAGGCGCAGCGTGAGAAAGGCTGCCTTTGAATCGCTTTACAGGCCATACTGCAATACTAAAAACGCTCTGGGCGCGACCTTTGACGGCATGCTGAAAACATCAAAGTTTTACGCAGAGGTACGAAAATATTCCTCACCGCTTGAGGCTGAGCTTGACAGCGACAACATCCCTCTCTCCGTATACAGCCGGCTTGTGGAGACCCTCGAATCCAGCCTGACGCCGCTGCACAGATATCTTGAAGTGAGAAAACGGGTGCTTAGGGTCAAAGAGCTGCATATGTACGACCTCTATACTCCCCTCGTGAAAGACCCTTTTAAAGAGATACCCTGGGGCGAAGCAAAGGAGATGATGTTCAGGGCTCTGAGGCCTCTTGGCGATGAGTACCTTTCCATTGTCAAAGAAGGCCTGGAAAGCGGATGGACTGATGTTTTCCCCAACAAAGGCAAACGGAGCGGCGCTTACTCTTGGGGCAGCTACGCCACGCATCCATACATAATGATGAACTATACAAACAACCTCAACGATGTCTCGACCCTTGTCCATGAGATGGGGCACTCCATGCACAGCTACTATTCAAGGAAGCGGCAGCCGTACCCAACTTCTGATTACTGCATCTTCACGGCAGAGGTAGCTTCGACTACCAACGAAGTCTTATTCCTCAACGACCTCATAGCTGAGACGAAGGATAAGAAGAAAAGACTTTATCTGCTCAACCGCCGTCTTGAGAACATAAGGACCACGGTCTACAGGCAGACGATGTTCGCCTCGTTTGAACGCGAGGTACACAAGCGCGCCGCAGAGGGCGGAGAAACTACTCCCGATGCGCTTCAGGCACTCTGGTATGAGCTCAACAGGAAATATTACGGACCGGATATCGTCATTGATGAACCCCTAAAAATGGAGTGGGCAAGGATACCCCATTTTTACAACCCATTCTATGTTTACCAGTATGCTACAGGTTTCTCTGCCGCGACGGCGCTTGCACTCCTTATCTCAGAAAAGGGCGCGGCGGCAAGAGACAAATACCTTGAGTTCCTGTCGATGGGAGGCTCCGACTACCCGATCGAACTTCTCAAAAAAGCAGGGGTCGATATGAGCTCTCCGAAACCGATAAAAGAGGTAGTAAGGATATTTACCGAGACTCTCGATGAAATGGAGAAGCTGCTTTAGCAGCTCCCGGAATAAAGGACATGCAGTGGGTCCCTTTTCTATCTTTTGTTTTGGCAGCCTGCTACACGCCAGGACCGAATATTATTTTCGCAATGAACACCGCGCGTCTTTTCGGTTTCAGGAAGACCATTCCCTTAATGACGGGAATGACGGTCGGTCTTTTTGTCGTCATGCTGCTAAACGCGGTAGGCAATATCTTTATCGGCGCCCTGATCCCGCAGATACTCCCGTGGCTCAGGGGCATCGGTGCAATTTATCTCTTATGGCTTGCTTGGAAAATAGCTTTTCCAAAAGGATCTTCCCGATCAAAAGGAAACGCTGAGCAGGAAAAGGTTCCGGGGATAAGGGACGGATTCACCCTGCAGTTTGTAAACCCCAAGGTCATTCTCTTCGGTTTTACCGCTATGTCTTCATTCATAGCACCGTGGACGGATTCCAAGCTTATATTCCTTCTCTGCGGACTTTTCCTTACATTGAACTGTGCCGTGGCCTTCACTCTGTGGTCCCTGTTCGGAGATGTTCAGGGACGTTTGTTCTCAAAACAGGGCCGCGTTATATCGCTGATAATGGGCGCGCTTCTGGCATGGTGTGCTTTTTCAGTATCCGGGATCGCTGATTTGCTGTAAATATTACAGGACTCCATAAAAAAATATTGAACTCCAACGGATCATTGGTTTATAATATTATTACAAATCTGAAATCCAAGGGGTGTGTTCAGTAAATGTCCTCACATTTCACAAAAGTAGTTGTGGCTCTAGGAGGAAACGCTTTGCAGGAAGCAGGAAGCCCTCCGACAGCAGAGGCTCAGCTCGCAGTTGTCCGTAAGACCTGCGATTACCTGGCCGATATAAGCTGCAAGGGATATGAGATGGCAGTTGTCCATGGAAACGGTCCACAGGTAGGCAATATCACACTTTCTCAGGAAACCGCGGAAAAGATAAACCCGAAACTCCCGGCAATGCCTTTCGATGTATGCGGCGCTATGAGTCAGGGCTACATAGGTTACCAGATCCAGCAGTGCCTCAGGGATGCACTCAGAAACAGAAACCGCAACGTTCCGGTAGTTACGCTCGTTACACAGGTCATCGTAGATGAACATGACAAGGCGTTCCAAAATCCAACTAAACCAATAGGTCCATTTTATACAGAAGAAGAAGCTAAAAAAATCGCTGAAGAAAAAGGATACACTGTGAAAGAAGATGCGGGCAGAGGCTGGCGCAGAGTAGTAGCATCCCCGACCCCGAAGAGGATAGCTGAAATAGATTCTGTCAAGCGCCTTTGGGACTCCACAATAGTCATAACAGCAGGAGGCGGCGGGATACCCGTTATAGAGAACATGGACGGATCCCTCACCGGAGTTCCCGCAGTAATCGACAAGGACCTTGCTGCTGAGAGGCTTGCTGAGGATATGGAAACCGATATCCTTCTCATCCTTACAGAAGTTGACAAGATAAGCCTCAACTTCAAAAAACCGAACCAGCAGGACTTGTCGCATGTAACTGTCGCAGAGGCAATCAAATACATTGAAGAGGGACATTTTGCCCCCGGAAGCATGCTCCCTAAAGTGATGGCTGCGATCAAGTTTGCAAGAAGGTTCCCCGGAAAGAAAGCCATTATCACCTCCCTCTACAAAGCTGTGGATGCGCTTGACGGCAAAGAGGGAACCGTCATAACGATGGCGTAAGTTAAAAGCCGCGCTAATTATCCTGTCAGCACAAAATAACGGCAGATCCCGAGCAGTCTAGCTTTGGACCTGCCGTTATTTTGTTTGACAAGGAACGCAGTCGAGCCACATACTGCGATACCTCTCTTTTTCTTTGAAACGATAAGAGAAATTTTCAAGAACAGGTGCTCTTTCCTCTCAGCACAAGTTTTCTCAATTTTTAAGTTTTTGATATCCTTATCCGGTAAATATATTTTTAACAAATAATCAATTATTGTGATTTAATAATGGCATGGGATAAATTTTTTAAAAGAAAATCACCCGGGGAGGAAATGATATGTACGCCAACGAAAAACTATGGATAGCAAAGGCAGAACAGCCCATTTATCTTCTTCCGAAAATGGCAAACCGCCACGGCCTCATTTCTGGAGCTACCGGCACAGGAAAAACGATCACTCTTAAAGTAATGGCTGAGTCCTTCAGCGATCTTGGGGTGCCGGTCTTCCTTGCTGACATAAAAGGCGACCTGGCAGGAATGTGCCGGCCTGGCATTGACAGCGAAGGAATGCAGAAGCGCATACAGAGATTCGGGCTTGCGGAAGCAAATTTTACCTATAAAGACTACCCTACTCGTTTCTGGGATGTGTTCGGAAAGAACGGACATCCGGTAAGGACAACTGTCTCCGAGATGGGGCCACTTCTTCTCGGCCGCCTGCTTGGCCTTAACGATACCCAGTCGGGAGTCCTGAATATCGTCTTCCGCGTCGCAGACGACAGGGGACTTCTCCTCCTTGACCTGAAAGACCTTAAGGCAATGCTCAGTTATGTTGCCAATAACGCAAAGAGCTTCACGCTTGAATACGGCAACATTGCCGCCGCAAGCGTGGGAGCAATACAGCGGTCGATACTCTCGCTTGAGGATCAGGGCGGAGAGCAGTTCTTCGGAGAACCTGAGCTCGAAATAACCGACTGGATGAGGACAGGCAATGACGGAAGAGGCTACATAAATATCCTTCACTGCGTAGAGCTGTTCCACTCTCCGGCACTTTATTCGACCTTCCTTCTCTGGATGCTCTCAGAGCTTTTTGAAACTCTTCCTGAGATGGGCGACCTTAAAAAACCAAGAATGGTATTCTTCTTCGATGAAGCGCACCTCCTTTTCGACGAAGCGCCGAAAGTACTCCTGCAGAAGATAGAACAGGTCGTAAGGCTTATCAGGTCAAAGGGCGTGGGCGTCTATTTCATAACCCAGAGCCCCAGGGACATCCCCGACGCCATCCTTTCACAGCTTGGCAACAGAGTACAGCACGCGCTGCGCGCCTACTCGCCCGCAGAGCAGAAGGTGGTCAGAGCAGCCGCAGAAACTTTCCGGCCCAACCCGGCCTTCGAAACAGAAGAGGCTATAACACAGCTCGGCACCGGAGAGGCTCTGGTTTCCTTCCTTGGCGAAGACGGAAGCCCCGGTATAGTGGAAAGGGCTTTCATCCTTCCGCCTCAGAGCCAGATGGGCATAGTCGATGACAGCGTACGCAAAGAAGTGCTCGCATTAAGCGACATTGGACCAAAGTATGATGTCCTGATAGACAGAGAATCCGCATATGAGTACCTTTCGATGAAGATAAAACGTGACCAGGCAGAAAGGGAAGAGGAAGAAGAGCGGATAAGGCATATAAAGGAAGAAAAGGAACGGGCAAAAGAAGAAAGAGAGCAGCAGGCTATTGAGGAAAAGGAACGGATAAGGCAGCAGCGTGAATTCGAACGGACGGAAAAGCAAAGGATAAAAGAGGAACAGTCTGTAAGAAAGACTATCTTCGGTACAACCAAGAGCAAATACAAGACCCCGATCGAACATTTAGCCGACACCGCCATGAATACCGTAGGCCGCGAGGTAGGACGCCAGTTTATCCGCGGTATCCTTGGAATGCTGACAAAAAAATAAAAATAATGTTCAGACTAAAAAAGGGCCGCGCTGCGGCCCTTTTTTATATTATGCCCAGAAGGTTAGCCCACACAGGTATGGATATAATTCCGAGGACTGTAGTTGAGGCGACAAGGTCTGCCGCATAATCCGAGTCCATCTTCATCTCTTTAGCCATTATGAAGCAGTTTACAGCCGAGGGCATTGAAGAAAGCATTACTGTCACCTTCAGCAGAGGCTCCGGAACGGAGAGGGCCAGAAGCAGGGCCCATAAAATAAGGGGATGTATGACAAGTTTGATCAGACAGTCCTGCCAGGTGGCCTTTATCATGTTGTAAATGCTGCTGATCCTAGAAAGATCGAGAGTACCGCCCAACGCTAAAAGCGCTATCGCCGTTGCGGCTCCGCCCATAAGCTTCATAGTTTCATCAATGACGATGGGAAGAGCACGAAGTCCGGTGAGGGCAAGCCCAATCCCAAGTGCGCAGGAAATTATCAGCGGGTTGACGGTCAGCCTCTTAAGTATTCCGCCAAGGCCAGAGAGGCTGAATTTACCCGAAAGGGCAACTTCACCTGCCATTATCGATATTATCTGAAAGGATATCGTGCTTACGGCTATGTATATGGACGCATCCTTGAGTCCTGCCTCACCCATCGCAAGCACTATTACAGGGAAACCCAGATAAATGTTGTTTGCCCTTATCGATGAAAAAACCGAGACAGCTATGCGCTCACGGTTCTCTCTGTGGTATAAAAATACTGCTCCTGCAGCTGCAATACCAATCGTCAGGATGTATGCAAGGGTAAGGCCGATAAGAAGATCGATCTGCACAAAAACTTCCCTGCCTGAAATAAATGTGGTCCGGATAAGAAGAGGAGGAAGTATTACCCAGTAAAGCGTCTTTGTAAGGGTCTTAATATCCCTTTCACTGTAAAATCCCCGAGATCTCAGAAGATTACCGGTTATAATTATGAGCATCAGGGGCAAAACCAGAACGAAACCAAACATTGCCTGCATCCTTTCGCATAAAGAGCGTTCCGACGATTATAACCTTATCGCCATCTTTGGTAAAATCTATGGCAAGTCAAAAAGGATGAGTAAGGAGAGACATTTTGAATTTCGGTCTTTTGCTGAGAAAATACAAAAAAATATTTATCTTTCTTTTTACCTTGATCATTAGTCTTCCTGTAGGCGCAGCATGGATAAGCAGGACGGAAGTCGCTGAAGCTGACAGAGGACTCCGTTTTTATGCTTTTGATGTCGGGCAGGGGGACTCTTCCCTTTTTGTCCTTCCCGACGGAAAGACAATACTTATTGACGCAGGTCCTGAAGATGCAGGGAAAAGTCTGCTCAAAGAGCTGAAAAGAATTGGAATAAAAAAAATCGACCTCTTAGTAGCAACCCATCCGCATTCTGACCACATAGGCGGAATGAAAAGAGTACTGTCAAATTTTCAGATTGGTAAAATCTGGGATTCGGGCTTTATCAGCAGTTCGCCGATTCAGAAAAATTTTTATAACATGATACAGAAAAAGAACATACCCTTCGGCAGGCCCAAAAGGGGCTATTCAGAAAAAATAGGGGGTGCCCTGGTTGAGGTACTTGCACCAGCCCGACTCATCAGAGGAACGAAGCGGGATGCAAACAACAACTGCCTCGTGCTGAATATAAAATACGGCAGCACAAACTTCCTGATGCTGGCCGACATGGAGAGGGAACAGCTTTCAACTGTAAGACCGCTCCCCCGGGCGGCGGTGTTGAAAGCGTCTCACCACGGCAGCAGCAACGGAACAAACATGAGCCTTCTCAAAGAGGTCCGGCCCTATGTCATCATACTGAGTTACGGCAAGAACAATTCTTACGGCTATCCTCACAAAGAGGTGGTACGTGCTGTTTCAGCCTCAGGGATAAAAAGGCTGGACACAAAGGATGGCACTATCAGGATAGTCTCTGACGGAGAAAAGATATCATACCCCCAAAGCAGGGAGGTAGTGAAAAATGGCGGTTAAAAGAGAAAAAATCTTTGTAGATTCGATCAATGAAGAAATATGCACCCTGCTCGTAGGCGAAAAAGCACTTTCTGTAAACCTGCCTGCACGGATGCTCCCAAGGGGCACATCAGAAGGGGACTGGCTCATTATGACGCTGCAAAAGTCGGAGAGGCTCAAAAGATCTTACCGCAGGTCCATGGAGAGACTCTTGGAAAAAATTGAAAGCAATGGCTGAAAATCTTAACAAGACCAGCAGGTATTGATATTTTTCAATGTTTTGTTTAAAGTTAAATCAAATACATTTCCGGCGACAAAAAAGATACCCAAAGGAGGATCTCTATAATGTCATTGCTTCGTATAGCTATCGCACAGATCGATTTGGCAGTTGGCGACAGAAGATCCAATTATGAAAAGGTTGAAAGGATGCTCAGTTCAAAGTGGGTGGAATCTGACATCCCAACCGCAGTGATCCTCCCTGAGATCTGGGACGTTGGATATGTCATAGAAGAATCCCATAAATATGGAGACAGGGATGCCTCCCAGGCCGCAGAATTCCTTGGGAAACTCGCACTTAAATACAGCTGCTGGTTTACAGGCGGCTCTGTACTCGCGCTTACCGATAAAGGCGCCGTCAACAGAGCAATGGTGATAGACCCTTCAGGCAGTTATGTCGCAAGCTATGACAAGATCCACCTGATACCGTTGATGGATGAAGAGAAATTCCTGCTTCCAGGTGAAAAAGGGACTCTCTTCAATATCGGTGACATCCCGGCGGCTCTTGCTATCTGCTATGATCTTCGTTTCTGCGAACTTACCAGGCGCTATGCAACAGAGGGGGCTGAGCTCCAGTTTTTCGCTGCGGAATGGCCCGTCTCCCGGATAGACCACTGGTGTACCTTGCTGCAGGCAAGGGCGATAGAGAACATGATGTTCGTGGCAGCCTGCAATAGGGTGGGGACGACAAGCGGCACTCTCTTCGGAGGACACTCAATGGTGGTGGATCCATGGGGTGAAGTCCTTTATCAGGGAGGCATGACAGAAGACTTCGCCTTCATTGAGATTGACACTTCAAAGGTCAAAAAAGCCAGGGATTTCCTAAGGGTCTTTGAAATGAGGAGACCTGAGTTCTATTGAACCCGCAGTTCCTGACGTGTCATAGACAACCCGATATTATGAATGTACAATTTCCGACAAATAATTCTATTACAGGGAGAGTCTTAATATGAAAGCTTCCGACCGCTACAATAAAAATTACCCGGTATCGTGGGAACAGCTTCACAGAGACTGCAGGGCTCTCTCATGGAAACTGCTCGATAAGAGGAAAGACTGGAGCAGGATAATAACAGTTGCAAGGGGCGGTCTGGTCCCTGCGGCAATAATTGCAAGGGAACTTAACATACACCTTGTAGATACCATTTGCATTTCAAGCTACACCATTAAAGATCAGGGAGCAGCCAATATCCTGAAACGTCCTGACCTTGTCGGAGTCGATGAGACCTGGCTTATCATCGACGACCTTGTAGACACAGGCAAAACCGCAAAGATCGTAAGAGATATGTTTCTTGGGGGACATTTCGCCACAGTTTACGCAAAACCGGAAGGACGGCCCCTGGTCGACACCTTCATTACGGAAGTCAGCCAGGATACATGGGTACTCTTCCCATGGGACACAGAAACGTCCGCAGCATTCATTCCGCCCATCGTAGATATGTAGCCTATATTCCTGCTGCCGTGCCCTGACTTAATTGACAGATAAAAAACAACCTGTATAATATATAGGTTGTTTACTTTTTGTATAAGGAGGTGGAAAAATGAGCAATAAATTGGTATACATTTCCGGCATGCCATTCTGGATTACGCCGGAAGGACGCTTTGAAGCAGTTGAGATGAAAAACGGACTGCCTGTAGAGCGGATCATCATGAAGAGATAGTTTAGAACAGAACACCACGTCATATGAGTTTTAAAGGACACATTTGAAGAAATAGTTTCAGCACAGGTTCAGAAAGGCAAATCGATCTATAACAGATATTTACCTCTGAACCGGTGCCGTGGGGCACTACCCACCAAGGATCCAACCTTTCTCTTTATTCCCTGACAAAAAACTAAACCAGAATATTCCTTATCCTTTGCGATGCTTCTTCAAGCATCTCTTCAGGCACCGTACATGCTGTTCTGATGTAATTTTTGCAGTGCGGACCAAAGGAAGAACCGGGTATGGTTACCACCCCTGCTTCTCTCAGCGCCTTATCGGCAAACTCTTCTCCATCCATGCCGGTCCCCGAAACATCCAAGAAAAGGTAAAAGCTTCCTTTTGGCTCTGCTGTTTTTATTCCAGGCAAGTGTTTGAATTTTTCGTATGAAAAACTCACACGATCTCTGAACAGTGATGAGATCTCCCTTACTATGTCATCGCAGTTATCAAGAGCAAATTCAGAAGCTCTCTGAACCATAGTGTTCACGCTTATCGTATGGGGCACTCCCGTTACCTGCATGGCCTTCAGAAAAACATGAGATCCCATAGCATACCCTATACGCCAGCCAGTCATAGCATAGCTCTTTGACATTCCGCCGATCGTTATTACCCTCTCTTTCATTCCCGGAAGGGATGCAAAAGGGACATGAGCCACGTCATATGCGAATGCTTCATACAGCTCATCAGAGATCACAAGAAGATCGTGCTTAGATGCAATATTGGCAATTTCTACCAGCAATTCAAAAGGGAAAACAGCTCCCGTGGGGTTGCAGGGCGAGTTGATGATCACAGCTTTGGTCCTTTTGCTTATCTTGCTCTCTATTTTTTCGGGATCCGGAAGAAATCCGTTTTCCGCTCCGCTCATGCAGTAGACAGGCACGCCTCCCGCCTGTAGGACATGCTGTTCATAAAAGGTGAAAAAGGGCTCAAGAATGATAACTTCATCTCCCGGGTCAAGGCATGCCTGCATAGCAAGATATGATGCCTGGCTGCCTCCGGTAGTTACAAATATCTCATCCTTAGAATAATTGAGACCGTATCTTCTGTTCCAGTAATTCGATATGGCGGCGCGGAGTCCTGGAATCCCCATTCCGGGCGCATAGTGTGTCTCGCCCCTTTTTGCAGCCTCGTAAAGTGCGCTGCAAATAATTTCGGGCGTAGGGATGTCCGGTTCTCCAAGCGTCAGGTCTATGCTGTCTGGCATTCTTTCAGCCATTGCCGCCATTTTCATCATCAAAGAGGGACTTATATTCCTGCACTCAGCTGAAAGGAATCTTTTCAAGGCCCTTAACCTTCGGCCTTTTTTGCAGCACGGTCAGCTCTCATGCTGGTTTTTTTGGCATGAGGATCGCCGTGGGTCGGCACTATGCAGAAAAATTCCAGCGGCATGTCGGCATCGTTATGGTAGACATGCTTCATTCCGCCGGGTATACGGGTCCAGTATCCCGTCTTCATGTCATAGCGTTCGCCTTCTACTTCGACATAACCGTCTCCGCTGATCGTGTACATAAGGTGGTCCCATTCGTGTGAATGCTCCGGGATCAATTCATGGGCAGGCAGTTTGAAGTGCCGCATGACCCAGCCTTCCCAGAACCTGTCTCCGGGACCGTATACAGTCCTTTTCTCGATATCAGGAGCAAGGGCTGAGGCGTTCTGTAAAGGGAGATCGTAAATGTTTCCAAAATTCTTTTCCTGTTCGGACATCGAATTATTCCTCCTTTCATAATGGAGTGAGGGGCAAATGGAGAGCCCCTCACAATATTTTAACTTATTAGGAAAGGATTTACGCTTTTTCTTTAAGACCTGCCAGTATCTTGTCGGGTGTTGCCGGTATTGTCTTGATCCTGACTCCGCAGGCGTTCTTTATCGCATTACAGACAGAGATGTGCGGTGCAGCAAGGGGCATTTCGCCTGTTCCTGACGCACCGAAGGGTCCGAGCGGGCGCGGAGTCTCAACATGTATAAGCTTGATGTCATCGGGGACATCCTTGATGTAAGGCAGACCCATCGTCACAAAGTTGTTGTACTTGCTCTCATCGAGGAAGTCCTCTGTAAGCGCCAGCCCTATGCCCTGGGCTATGCCGCCGTATTGCTGTCCATCGACGACAAGGTAGTTGTTGATAACGCCAACATCACCAACCAGAACAAATTTTTCACAATGCGCTTTGCCTGTTTCCATATTTACAGAAACCATGGCAAGATTGACGGCAAACATATGGAAGCCAAACGGTTTTCCAAGGCCGGTATCTTTGTCGTTGCCGGAACAGACTTCAATGCTTCCGTCTGCATTCTGCACACATGCCTGCGTATAGCCTTCGTATAAGACAGGGATATTTTCGGCGATCATTTCGTCATAGGTACGGTATGTCCCGTCCGGCTTGCGCATTGCTTCAAGCAGCTTTTTACAGCTATCGACTATCGCGTTGCCTACCATTACCTGTGAACGGCTTGCGGCCGCTGCTCCGCTGTTGGGGGCCTTGGCTGTATCGCTCAGGACCATTTTTATCTGTGTTGGGTGCAGGTTCAATGGTTTAAGAGCTTCATGTGCCGTACCCAGGCAGCCGATGTCGGCTCCCTGCCCGTGGTCTTCCCATGTGTTGTAGACAATGACTCCGTCCTTGGTAAGTTCAATGTTGCTCGCAGCGTCATCCGCTCCATCGTCGTTGGAGTTATAGATACCTATCGAGACTCCGACGCCAAATTTGACTTTGTCGGTGGTCTTTGCGGCAGCTTCCTTTTTCATCTCTTCATAATAAGGACGTGCCTTTTTCATCATCTCAGGAAGCGGAAATACTTCAGGAGCATAACCTGACGGCATGACACCAAGCGGGTTCGTTGTGAACGGTTCCCACTGAAGAAGGTTCATCTCCCTGAAATCAAAGGGATCTATCCCGCATTTTTCCGCCAGCATATCCATAGCAGTTTCGCATCCCCAGTATGTCTGAGGGGCTCCATATGCCCGGAAGGCGGCGCTCCAGCGATGGTTGCTGAAGCATGTGTATCCTGTTGCCCTCATGTTGGCGTATGCGTAAGGGGAGAAGAAGAACTGTCCGCCCTTGTTTGTGAGGTCATTGGATGATTCGCTGTATGGGCCGTGGTCGACCCACCATGTCTGTTCGGCTCCTATAAGCCTGCCGCTCTTGTCCGCACCGACCCGGATATGCATAAGGAACGGGGATCTCTTTGGAGTACGGATGTTATGTTCCTTCATATTGATCCGCATATAGACAGGACGCTGACATGCAACTAGGGCTATCGCAAGGTAGGGCTCATTTGTCGGCGCAACTTTGTAACCAAAAGAAGCACCCATGTTGTTCTGGATGACCCTTATCTTTGAAGGAGCAACGCCCACTCCGCGCGCTATCATCATCTGGTGCCTGTAGACACAGATGGATTTTGTTGCCAGTGTGACGCGGTCTTCTTCATCGTAATAGGCATATCCGCAGTCAGTCTCAAGTACCATGTGCGGCTGGCGTGAACTGTAGAATTCGTCCTCCACTATGTAGGGAGCTTTATCAAGATCTTCCTTCGGGTCTGCACCTTTTGTGAAGATGCGTTTGTTGAAGGCATTGGGCATTCCGTCTATACCTTCGATCTCATCGTAAACTTTTACTGCATCTGCAGCCTTGGCCTGATATATGTCAATAAGCTCAGGCAGCGGTTCGTAGTCTACCTTGATCTTATCGGAGGCGGCACGGGCATTAGCTTCAGTGTCCGCACAGACTATAGCGATACATTCGCCCCACTGGCGTATCTTATCGCCTTCTTCGACCATGATTCGGCGTTCCCATCCATCCGTCGTGACAGATGGGCATCCTACCTGCCCTCTGATCCTGTTGGTACCCTTGTTGGCTTTGATATCTTTGTAGGTCACGACCTTGTAAACTCCGGGCATCTTCTCTGCTTCTGAAGTGTCGATCTTATTGACCTTGGCGTGGCGTACGCCTTCAAGCGCAAATGGATATGCAAAGAGGAACTCTTCCGGAAGTTTCAGCCTGTCGTCATCGCCAAAATCCCAAAGTCCTGTCGCCTTGTAGACCGCGCTGGGACGTGGGTATTTTGAGTTCCACAGCGAGTCACCGGGTTTGTACATCTTTGCCAGGTCCTCTATCTTCTCTTCCCCTCTAAGTATCGCAGCCGCTTTCATAACAGCGTCCACAACCTGAACATATCCGGTGCAGCGGCAGGCCATCCAATGCTTGCTGTACCACTCGCGGACTTCTTCCCTTGTCGGGCTTGGGTTGCTGTCAAGAAGAGCCTTGCCTGCGGTAATAAATCCGGGCGTGCAGAATCCGCACTGGATAGCCCCGCAAACTATAAAGGCCCACTGAAGAGCATGGAGGTTTTCGGGGGTCCCGATACCTTCAATTGTCGTGACCTCAGAATATTCAGGAACGTTCTTCCATTTCGTGATGCATGAGCGAACGACCTTTCCATTGAGGATCACGTTGCAGACTCCGCACTGTCCGTGATCGCAGCCTCGCTTGGTACCTGTCATCTTTAGCTGGTCGCGGATAACTGTGAGCAGTGATGTCTCCGGTTTGCCTATGATCCTCCTTGGCACCCCGTTGATGGTAAGGTTCTTCACATGATAGTTTACTTCTGTCACTTGTTACATCTCCTCTCTCCGTTGCCGGAACTGAATTCAAAACCAGATCTACATATCAAAGCGGGATCTTTCCATGACGCCGCATGAAAACAACTGCAGATAATTTTGAAAAGGGAGGAGATGGGAAGTCATTAAGCATACCGGAAGGCATACTTCGATCCACCTTGGTGACCCCTTTCCAAAAAAGACGGATACCGTCTGCGGGAGGCCTCATAGTTTCCCATGAGACCCTCAGGACCGTTTATGCTGAAGTCGGTCCGCTGGTTTGCACCCATGGATAAATATCTTTAGGGAGACAAACTCGGGGAATAGATGCAACTTAGTTGCATACATATGGTATGTATTCTATTGTGAGGATACACTCATCTGAATTGCGCGACAACTTTAAGGGCAAATAAGGAAAGTTCTGGTCTGTTATGCTCTTTATTTTGTTGCTAAAGTTTTCTCAAAGCACAAATTTGACATTAACTTGATATCTGTCATACAATTCGTTTCTGGGATTTTAGGAATGGAGACAGCCCTATGGATGCAGCAAAAGAAATAACAAACGTAAATGAAACACCGGTAGCCAAGGGGTTCGCGTACGGGCTCAGGACGGGGACTCCTATTGCTCTAGGATATATCCCCAGCGCTCTTGCATGCGGCATCCTTTGCAAGACTGCCGGGCTAACGGCGTTGGAAAGCCTGTTTATGTCTCTTATAGTCTTTGCGGGAGCAAGTCAGTTCGTAGCTCTTAATCTCATAATGATAGGTTCCGCCATTCCCGAAATAGTTCTGGCTACAGCAGTTCTCAACATGAGACATGTTATGATGTCCTCCTCAATTGCGAGACGGCTTGTTCCGGGTATCGGAGCACTCAAAAAATCCTGGATATGCTTTGAGCTTACGGACGAAAGCTTCAGCATAGCTTCAATGCAGAAGGAACCGCTTCTTGCGCCTGAATTCATGTTCGGCCTGAATATTGTGGGCCATTGTACATGGGTCATCGGGACGGTCCTTGGTTTCTACGGAACTTCTGTGCTGCCTCAGAACGTACAGGACAGTATGGGAATAGCGCTTTACGCGCTATTTATAGGGCTGTTGCTGCCTTCGGTGAGGAAGAGCAGATCCGCCCTGATCGTCGCAGCTGCTGGTATGGGGCTTAGCGCATTGATAAAATGGACACCCTGTTTTGCGGATATGAACAGAGGGATAGCAATTATGACTGCCACCGGGCTTGCTGCTCTCCTTGGAGCTGTCGTCTTCCCGCTGGAGAAGAAGAAGGAGGAGGTGCGCTGATGACAAAAATAATGATCCTTTCTGTCCTCATGATGTGCGTTACTGCTCCCTCAAGGATACTTCCGGTTTTTTTCCTTGGAGAGAGGAAGCTTCCTCCCTTTGTTGAGTCACTGCTGCATTACATCCCCTATGCAGTGCTAGGGGCTCTTATATTCCCTGACGTCCTAACGGCAACAGGCAGCCTATACAGCTCGGCGGCGGGAGCCATCACTGCGATAATTCTTGGCTGGTACGGCAGAGGCATCCTTGTCGTACTGGTCGGAGGGATACTCGCTACCTACATCTCCGGATATTTTTTCGGAATGTAGTCGATAGAAAAACATAGCGGTCGTAACTGTTTATCAGTTCCGACCGCATTTAATTTTTCGGCATCATGATCCGCTTTGTCGTTATTCTATCCGGACCGTTATATCAATGCCATCCTGTATCGCTTCTCAGGTCTTCCGACCTTTCTGTATGCATACTCTACTACTACTCTTTCATTCATCGTCAGGAATTCAAGATATCTTCTTGCTGTTGACCTTGAAATGCCCAGTACATCTCCAACTTCCTGCGCGGAGAAAGTGTCGTTGTTGTCTTTCAGAAAATTTTCTACCTCATTGAGGCATTTGAGCTGCAGCCCTTTGGGGATGGCCCGGTTATTCGCCCACGAGGGATCCCTCGTCCGCAGAGAGATCAGTGTGTCAAGGTCTTCCTGCTGCCAAGGCCTCGTTCTGCCGGTAAGGCTCTGATGATATATGTGGTAGTTTCGGAGGGCAAGCCTCAGTCTCTCAAAAGAGAAAGGCTTTATAAGGTATTCAAAGACCCCCTGGCATAGAGCCTTTCTTACAAGGTTCGGATCCTCGCCTGAAGAGGCTACTATGTAGTCAGTCTTCGGAAATTCCTTACGAAGTTCTTCAAGCCCGTCGAGGGCATTAAAATCCTTAAGGTAAAGATCCAAAAGGACCAGATCAGCTTCAACACATCTCATCGAATCAAACATCTGCGTACCGCTGGAGACACATTTGAGTACGGTGAAAGCTTGCTCGGAAGCTATAAGATCTGAATACAACTTCTGAAGCAACGGGTCTGCTTCGGCTATCAGAACTTTTAAAATTCGCAAATCATGTTCCTCCTCTTGTTAAGGAATTCAGAGACAGCACCTAAAACCGTAGATCATACGTTTATCGGGCACTAGGAAGAGGACAAGACATAAGGGAATCTTAAGACAGATCCCCTGAAGTTTGCAGCTCCCCCTTTCCAAGTGCGGGAGGCGCTTCCGTTTCCGGAAACACCCATTGGTCTCTTGCCATTGGAAAAGATCCTTTAGGCAATTTGACTCGGGGTCATACAAAAACATCGACAGCACTAGACTACATCAAGAGGACTCATTCCGTCAAGAAACAGGGGTAAATTGAAGGGTTTATTAAAAACAGCCTTTTTAAGCATCTCAAAGAGTGCATTTTTATCCTCTCTCCAATATAATAAGATCACAAGAACAAAAGGAGGCTTTCCGATGTCAAATCAATGCTGGGGCCCCGAAGATTACAAAAAAGGGGCAGATTTTGTTCCTCTCTTTGGAAGACCGGTTATCGAGCTGCTTGACCCAAAAAAGGAAGAAAAGATCCTTGACCTCGGATGCGGAGACGGCGCTCTGACCAAAGAACTGGCTGACATGGGATGTGATGTTCTCGGTGTCGACTCAAGCCACGAAATGGTAGAAGCCGCAAGATCTCTCGGATTGAAGGCTGAAGTTATTGACGGAGAGCATCTGCATTTCAAGGAAGAGTTCGATGCTGTGATGAGCAACGCAGCCCTTCATTGGATGAATGACCAGTATGCTGTAGTGAGGGGCGTATGGAGAGCTCTCAAACCCGGCGGACGCTTTGCTGCAGAGTGCGGGGGCGAAGGCTGTATCAGGGTGCTCCGGGAAGGAATGAAAATAGCTTTGATTAAGCGCGGGATCGACTACAGGGCCCGGAATCCCTGGAAGTTTCCTGAACTGGGAGAGTTTTCAAAAATCTTGGACAACCAGGGCTTCAAGGTCGCCTACATTGCCAGGATAGACAGGCCCACGCCTCTCAAAAACGGTCTCCGATGCTGGCTCGAGGTATTCGCCAACCGCCACACTGAGGGTTTTTCACAAGAAGAAAAGGAACTCTTTTACAAGGAGGTCGAAGATTACTGCCAACCTCTGCTATACACAGAAGAAAACGGGTGGGTCGCTGACTACGTCAGGCTGCGATTCCTGGCACTAAAACCACAGGTATCGGAATAACTGGATATCGACATGATAAGGAGGGCTCTCATTATTGAGGAGAGCCCTCCTTCCTTATTGTTTTTTTATAAGACAAGATAACGCCAGAAACTTTATAGTCTTACCTGCTTCTTATCCTTTCCAGGTTGTTTTTATATTCAGGAACAGCCTCCCATATTATGTCACCAAGATCGCATGGGAACTCTTCGCAGAAGCCGCAGTGAGGGATCCCTCTGTCAAGAGCACACATTCTGACCCTGCAATCGCTGCATGCCATGCTCTTTGCTCCGGGTCCGGTGCATCCTGTACACTTCATCTTTGATGGCAGTATGAATGAGTTTCCGCTCCGGCCTTCTTCAGCGTCAGCCAGCTTAGAAAGCGTCTCAATATCGTTCCTCTCAGTTGCCCTTAGCGCTTCGCACGAGCCGCAGTCCATGCCGCAGCAGCCTGTCATCTCCATCAGAATATTTCAGAAGAGGGGGATCCTGCGTTTACGATCCCGCTGTTTATAGTTTTACAGCCAATATTTTCCAGTTCGGAAGAAAGCAGTTTCAGTCCCTCTTGTACCGTTTTCCACTCGGTATCGAACGCCTGATCTACAAGAAAGAGTGCTTTTTTTGTACTTTCGGAGAGGGAAGCATCCCTTGTGTCGCGATGGTTCCAGAGCCAGCAGCAGACTTTTTCATCGTCAGCATAAAGAATGTTTTTAGGGGATACATCGATAACGCTGTCTCCCGCACCAAGCGGATAGAACTTTTCACCTTCGCGGCCGTAACGAAGCACCAGATCACCCTTGAGTTTAGCGGTATCATGAGCTCCCATCGGAAGGAGGTTGACCGCCGAAACACAGTCGTAGCAGTCTACCACGTTCGACACGCTCCATATATCGCCCTTGAACGTCCTGCGAAGCAGGGCTTCGAGCGATGACCTGTACTTACTCGGTTTTACACCCATCTTCGAGTATACTTCGCGCCAGCCTGCTACGTCAGGGTGGAGCATCATAGTATCCTGAGATATCCCGATGTCCTTTAGCCTTTCTATGAGGCCCTTCTTCATGTTTTCGACATATTCATTTGAAGGCTCGACTTTGACTTCAGCCAGCAACCAGCCAATCTTGGCATCCGGGAAAACTTCAAATATCCTCTTTTCGATCTCTAATTTCACAGTACGGTGATCCTCCTTTTGTTGTCAGGAATTTATATCTGTCAGTGATCCGACTCTTTTGCACAGAAGAAGAGCAAGCCAGCCAACCGCCCATCCTGCCGCTGTACCCGCAGCCAAAAGCGGCACTATGTAGAGAAGCACCCTGATATCATTCACTACAAGGGCAACAACTGAAACCTGTGCCACATTGAAGGCCCAGGCACCCGCGATACTTATCCATGGCAGGCTGAAGTCATCCCTGAATTTTAAGTATATAAAGGACATGACCGATGCCGACATCAGACCTCCAGCCAGGCTGCAAAGGAGTGCGAACCAATTTCCTGTCATTACCCAGGCAAGGAATACCCTGATAAGGGTAACGGCAAAAGCCTCTTTTACGCCTAAAAGGACCAGCGCCAAAAGGGAGAAGACATTCGCAGCGCCAAGCTTTATTCCCGGAAGCGGCATAGGAAGACTTCCCTCGAACATGTTGAAGACCAAGGCAAATGCAGCAAGCGAACCCGTTATGATAATGTTTTTTAGCTTCATCAGTAGGTCACTCCGTCGACTTCGGATTCTCCTGTAAGTCTGATCACCAACCTATGGGGCAGACATACAGCAGAATCTCCCGGCTTTTTCAGCCATCCCCGCTTAACACAGTCCCTGTCCGGACAGTTTGCCTCAATAACGATTATCCTGCCATCCTCAGTCCTCAACCTGTTGTAACCGCCCTTGTACTCTATAATAAAATCCTTGGCTTGGTCCCCCTTTTTGAGCAATACTCTCTGTAAAAGCTTACCATCCTGTATTATTTCCACATTCATTACATCAGGTGCTGCAGTCATAAATCTGATGCCCCACACAATACTTGAAGCCACAAGTATCACCATAAGGATCTTCAGCATGCCCCTGTCTCCGCGCTTCATTCCCATCACCGGGCCGCCGGCTCTATTTTCATATCAGGATCTTTCAGTATAAAGGCTTCACTGAGACCTTTAGTCACACATACTTTAGTTCCTTCAGGTTTTTTTGTTACGAGGACCGCTTCAATATTTTTCAATTCCCTCAATAGAGCGATACCCCTTTCAAAACCCATAACAAAGAGTGCAGTACTAAGTGCATCTGCATCCGTCGATTCTTCGCTTATTATAGTCACAGAGGCCAGGTCTGACTGAGCTGGATACCCGGTTGCCGGGTTGAAAATATGGTGATATCTAACTCCGCCGGATTCAAAATATCTCTCATATGGTCCTGATGTCACAACAGAAACATCCGACACTTCCGCAATGCCGAAATATTCTCCTCTGGGCATGAATGGATGCTGGAGCCCAAGCTTCCACTTTCCAGGTTTCGGAGAGCTCCCCAAAACTGCTATGTTCCCTCCG
Source organism: Synergistetes bacterium HGW-Synergistetes-1 (assembly GCA_002839185.1). Lineage (NCBI taxonomy): Bacteria > Thermotogati > Synergistota > Synergistetes bacterium HGW-Synergistetes-1. The sequence continues at coordinate 62,518 of PGXO01000007.1, forward strand.
AGGTCAATAAGGGCTGACGAGACACCCTCGTTTATAAGCAGGTCCCTTACTTTATCTGTCACATATCCCTTTGCTATTCCCCCGAGATCTATCCTCTGTCCTTTTGCCGTTTGTACGAAAGTCCCTTCCGCTTTATGCACAACAAAGACTTTTCTGAAATTTGTGAGTTCCACAGCTTGCTTCAGCTGTTCAGGACTAGGTATGGCTGCACTCTCAGTTCCAATGCCCCAGAGCTTGACGATTTTTCCGACAGTGGGGTCAAAGGCTCCCTCTGTCCGTTCTGACCATCCAAGCGCCCTTTCCAGAAGAAAGCCTGTCTCTTCTGATACTTTGACCGGATATTTTCCTGATGCTCTGTTCACAAGTGATATGTCCGATGAGGGGATGTTGACCGACAGAAGATTTTCAAGCCTTTCTATTTCTTTCATCGACAAGTCGAGAGCATCGTTCAGCTTTTCACTGTCATCCCCATATAGAGTGATCCTCACGATAGTACCCAGGCGGTATGATTCCCTCTGGGCCTTTATTGGAGTTCGCCAGCCTGTAATGCCCACATACAGGGAAATGAAGAACATAACTGTTACTGCGGCAACTGCAAGATAAACTATGGATCTTGAGGGATTAACTTTAATGTTCATCGCTTTCTGTCTGCCGCCTCCTGACTTTTTCTGATTGGTAGTGTTATATGCATGCCTGTTTATTATAGCAAGATGAGGCCGGAGGGATGCTTCCGCCCCGGCCTCACTTTTTATACTCTAAGAAGATCTTCGTTTTTTAGCTTTGGAGAGTTATTTTTTCCTGGGATCCTTGTATTCCCACCCGCCGGTAGCTTCGAACTCTGCAACCAATGTGACTTTTTCTCCCCTGTAGAGGATACCCCTGATCTCGACTCCGTACTTCGCTCCGCTTGCAAGCCCGTCGATCAGCAGTTCTATTTCATCGTTGTCATACTTTTTGACACGGACCGGATAGGTCTTTCCGTCCTTGTCGGCTACCATAATTTTTTCCTTGCCGTCCCATGTTATCTCATTATCGTGCCCCACTGCATCATCTATGTCTATTTCGAGCTCGTTCCCATTTTTGAACTCCATCTCTCCGACATAAAGCGTCGTTTTCCCTATCGGATCGCTGCTCCCCGGTACAACCGGTCCATCATATTCCGCTTTCCATTGGGGGGACGCGACGAAATAGCTTGTGACCCTTATCTTACTGTGCCTGCCGTAGTTTACATTATCTACCGAAAAAGAATACCTTCCATCCAGCAGGAACTCAGGGACCGTCAGAAAGAAGGTGTCATCGTCATGTTTCCTCAGTTCTGCCTTGACTTCTCGGCCTGAAGCATCCCTTACGGATACTGTCTCCTGTTTTGTCCAAACTATCTGTGCGTCTTTATCTGTCTTGTCTTCAAGGTCGATTTCAACAATACCGCCTTCCCTGAACTTTACCTCCTCAACGTATACATTCTGGGAGGCCAGCACAGAACCAGTCGTAATAAATATTAGACATATACAAACCATCAAAGCTGACATCTGTTTAAACATGACTTGTCACTCCTCCAAGGATCATCACATAGGTAAATATTGATGTAATTTTAACAGTTTGACAAGAAAATGAACACAAAATTCTTGGTGTATGAGGAGAGCTTAGAGAATAGGAGCTATCTTCTGTAAGGTTTATTTGGCAGAGCCCCGTATTCGGGAAGGTATTTCATTGGATCAAGGGCTGTGCCTTTTGCATTGCGGACTTCGAAATGGAGATGGTTTGTCGTTGCTCTCCCTGTCCTGCCGACAGCAGCTATCACGTCTCCCTGTTTCACCCTCTGCCCCACCTTTACGTTCATTGTCGAGCAGTGTGAGTAAAGCGTCCAAAGCTGATCCGAGTGATTTATTATTATGACTCTTCCATAGCCTCTGAAACCCTTTCCCCCCTTTGAGACTACCTCAACGATTCCGTCAAGGACGGCATGGACCGGAGTGCCTTTTGGAGCAACGATGTCTATGCCAAGGTGTTTCCGCCTGCCTTTTGACCTTGTCCTGCTGAAGAGGCTGGAAAGTTCCCCTGATTTCAGGGGCCACTTCATGTCGCTGATGAGAAGAGGTGCGCCTCCGCTGATCATCTCTTCCTCGTCCCATTCAATGTCGCCGGGCGAGCCCAGTTTTCTGTATGCTGTTTCGAGGGGATCTTCCTGAAGGGCCTGATAATCTATCTCTTCTGCGTACAAGTTAGCGGGAGTAAGAAGTATAGAAAGAAGTATGAAACATAAAACATACACTCCTCCGATCCTAAGACCGAACAAGTTTATAAAAGCGCAGTATTTCTGTTTTGTGCTATTTGAAAGGCGATCGTTCGCCTCAGTAATGCGATCCATCAAAGACCTCCCCGTCATTACAGGAACGGTCAGATCATTTTATCACAGAGCTAAGCCCAGGTCTTGGCTATTTGGTCGACCATCTCTTTCATTATCTTCGGGTCGGCCTTGCCGTATCTGCTGCGGAAAGAATGGTCCGCCCCCTCAATAATGAAAAAATGTTTCTCTCTATCCGGCAGGCTTACTTCCCTTAGCACTCCAAGACAGCTTTCCTCGGAAAAGATCTCATCGCAGCTGCCTCTGAAGGATATCAGCCCTCTGGCACTAACATTCGAGAGCATGTCCGCCGTTATCTCTGAGCGGAGAGTTGAAAGGACAGGAAGGGACATCATCCGCGCCTCTACATCTTCGTAGGCAACAAGTCCCGTTCCGCTGAGTATCACCCTTTCCGGAACCTGAGAACCGTCCTTTATACGGCAGTTGATATTATCGGCCGCAGCAGAAAGGGCGATGATCCCGCCAAGTGAAAAACCCCATATCCAGAGCGGTTTTCCCGGCGTTGCTGTTCTGATGTCACATATTGCGTTAAAGACATCCCGCTGCTCCTGCGCAAAAGTCTTTTCTGAAAAGGCTTTTTTGATCCACTGGGATACGTCATTTAAAAAGTCCTGGCGGTTTCTGATCCTTCGGCTCGTCTCCACCAGCCATGGAGTGTATCCCTTCTCTGAAAGCAGCTCGGAAAGGAACCGGAATTTATTGTGTTCTCCCATATTGGCACTGCTATGCACTCCGTGGAGCAGAACTATCTGGATCCCGTTCGGTATTTTCGGAGTGCATGAAGCGATCCTGACCTCCTTGTCACCGAAGGTCCCGGAAGTCACATATTCTTGTATATTTGAATATTCCAGTCTCTTTTCCATTCTATTCTTCCTGACCTAAACTAAAAGAGGGCGGAATACCGCCCTCTTTGCATTTTTTGTTATATGAGAAAGTTTCGATCTTTTACTTTCCCTGGTGGGCTGCAAGGGCGACAGCTGAAGCGATCGAAAGGAGTTTTGTTTCTGCTGAGTCCGCTCGGCTGGTCAAAACTACCGGTGCTGCTGCTCCGAGGACGATGCCTGCTGTTTTATTCTCTGAGAAATAGACGATCGCTTTTGCAAGCATATTTCCTGAATCTATATTGGGAACGTGCAGTATGTCTGCATATCCGGCAACATCAGACTTGATTCCCTTGTGATGCGCTGATTCCGGGGATACCGCATTATCGAGGGCGAGGGGTCCGTCGATGATGCATCCCTTGATCTGACCCCGGCGGCTCATCTGCGTAAGGAGCGCTGCATCAATCGTCGGAGGCATATCGGGGTTGACAACTTCCACCGCTGCAAGTGCTGCGACCTTCGGGCAGCTTACACCGAAAGCGTGGGCAAGTTCAACTACGTTCTTGATTATGTCGATCTTTATCTTGAGGTCGGGATACATGTTGAACGCGGGGTCGGAAATGAAGAAGATCCTGTCGTATCCTTTTATCTCATGGATGTATACGTGAGATAGGGTCTTGCCTGTACGAAGCCCTTTTTCCTTATTGAGTATCCCTCTAAGGAAGTTGGCGGTCGCAACCATGCCCTTCATGACTATCTGTGCCTGTCCGCTCGATACCAGTTCAACAGCCTTAAGTGCTGAGGCTGCTTCCCCGCCCTTTTCATCGACTACTTCGTAGTTGGAGAGATCGATGCCGAGTTTGTCTGCAACTTCTTTGATCTTGTCCGAGTTGCCTACGAGAAATGCTTCGGCAACACCGGCCTTGCGTGCGTTTTCTACCGCTTCCATTACCTCTGAATCTTCGGCGCATGCAACGCTTATCTTCTTGGGGCCTACTTCCTTTGCATACTCAAGTAGTGCACCTAGTGTACGAATCTGTTCCATTTCAGAAATGACCTCCCAGGGATGTATTGTCACAGGCTTACCGCCTGCATTTTACAAAAGCACGTGAATTATTATACATGCATATCCAAGCGACGTACAACTGCAGGCTAGTTACAGAATTTTGCGAATATATAAGGTTTTTAAGATAATTCTTGATATCTGAACATTGGCAGGAATAAAAAACGTGTGGTACGAGCAACGTACCACACGTTATTACATATATATTTTCTTTTGCTTATGCCATGAACATGGCTATGTCATCATCGACACTGCCTACTCCCGCAATTCCAAACTTCTCCACAATGACCTTCTCCACATTGGGCGAGAGGAAACCGGGTAGAGTCGGACCAAGGTGGATATTCTTGACACCGAGATAGAGAAGGGCCAGAAGTACGATAACGGCCTTTTGCTCATACCATGCGATGTTGTAGGCTATCGGGAGCTTGTTGACATCGTCAAGGCCGAAAACTTCCTTGAGCTTAAGGGCTATCACCGCGAGCGAGTAGGAGTCATTGCACTGTCCTGCGTCAAGGACTCTGGGTATGCCTCCGATGTCTCCTAGATCCAGCTTGTTGTAGCGATACTTCGCACATCCCGCTGTAAGTATGATCGTATCCTTGGGAAGTTTCTTCGCAAATTCCGTGTAGTATTCCCTGGACTTCATGCGTCCGTCGCAGCCTGCCATTACAAAGAATTTTTTGACAGCTCCCGACTTGACCGCATCGACAACCTTATCGGCAAGAGCAAGGACCTGATTATGGGCAAAGCCTCCCACTATCGTTCCTGTTTCTATCTCTTCCGGTGCCGGGAATTTCTTCGCCATTTCAATGACTGCAGAGAAATCCTTCTTTCCCGCTGGATCAGGTACTATGTGGGCACATCCGGGGAATCCGGCTGAACCGGTCGTGAATATGCGCTGCCGAACCTCTTCGCTCTTAGGCGGGACTATACAGTTCGTAGTAAAGAGGATAGGGCCTTTGAAAGTCTCAAACTCTCCGACCTGCTTCCACCATGAACCGCCATAGTTGCCTGCAAAGTTGTCATACTTTTTGAATGCGGGGTAATAGTGGGCAGGGAGCATCTCGCCGTGGGTGTAGACATCCACTCCCGTTCCCTTAGTCTGGTCAAGGAGCTGCTCAAGATCGGTAAGGTCATGTCCTGAAATAAGGATGGCCGGGTTTTTCCTCACACCAATGTTGACCTTCGTGATCTCAGGGTTACCGTACTTTGAAGTATTGGCCCCGTCAAGAAGAGCCATCGCCTTTACTCCGTACTCACCTGTTCTGAGTGTGAGGGCGACGAGGTCATCCGCTCCAAGGCTGTTGTCCAGCAAAGACGCCATAGCCTCATACATGAACTTGTAAAGGTCAACATCTTCCTTGCCAAGGTTGAGCGCATGTTCTGCATAGGCAGCCATGCCCTTCAGGCCATAAGTTATCATTTCCCTCAGGGAGCGGACATCTTCGTTCTCTGTTGCAAGAACTCCGACTGACGCTGCCTTCTCAAGCATCAAATCCCTGCCTTCGGCCTTAAAGAGGGCGGCATCATGAAGTCCCGCCGCGTGAGCTTTGGCTTTTAGGCCTTCCCTGACTGAGATCATCTTTGTGATCTGCTTCTGGATAGCGTCGGCATCAAAGTTTGCATTTGTGATCGTCATGAAGAGGCTTCTCAGTACTTCATGGTTCACCTCGGGGATCCCGGAGGCTTCAATTTTACCCTTTACTACAACATCCGAGATGCCTTTAACTGTGTAAATAAGAAGATCCTGGAGCTTTGCCACTTGCTCTTCTTTTCCGCATACGCCTTTTACTGTACAGCCCTTGTTCATTGCAGTTTCCTGACACTGAAAACAGAACATGCTCATATGACACTCCTCCTTTATATTGCTGATTTTTGTTGTATTTTCTATGCTTTTGCTATTTTCATCCCGTAATTGACTGCATCTTCCTTAGCTTTTTCGGTCGGATTCCAGGCGTTCCGAAGCCCCTCTTCGTCTATAAGTTCAAACCCTGCGCTCTTCATGGAGTCTGATATTACCTTAGGTCCTTCTCCGCTCCAGCCGTAACACCCAAAGGCCGCAGCCTTTTTATTTTTGAATTTAAGTCCCTTCATCAGATGCATGAACCCCGCCACTGAATGAAGTACGCTGTTTCCGACAGTGGGTGAGCCAACCACTACTGTTTTGGACTTGAAGACTTCTGTGATGACGTCATTATCATCGTTCTTTGCAAGGTTGAACAGCTTGACGGTAACGTCTTTGTCTGCCAGGCCGATCCCCTCTGCGATCCTCTCCGCAAGCTCTCTGGTCCCGTTCCACATAGTGTCATAGATGACCGAGATCTGGTTCTCCTTATAGTCTTCGGCCCATTTTAAATATTTTTCAACTATCTGCACTGGATTATCCCGCCAGATAACTCCATGGCTAGTCGCAATAATATCGATCTGAAGGTTCAGAGAAAGGACCTCTGCGAGTTTCTTTCTGAGTATCGCGCTGAACGGGGTAATTATGTTGGCATAGTATTTGATGCATTCGTTGAAAAGTTCGCACTGATCGACCAAATCATTGAAGAGCTTCTCTGTCGCATAGTGCTGGCCAAATGCATCGTTGCTGAAAAGTATATTGTCCTGCGTAAGGTATGCCGCCATGCTGTCAGGCCAATGCAGCATTGACATCTCTACAAAGATGAGTTCCTTGCCGTTTCCAACATCCAGTTTATCTCCGGTCTTTACCACGTGAAAGTCCCAGTCCTGATGATACTGTCCCTTAAGTGACTTGACGGCATTTGCCGTGCAGTAGATCGGTTTGTCCGGGATCAGCTTCATAAGTGCGGGAAGCGATCCGCTGTGGTCGACCTCACCGTGGTTGATAATGATATAGTCGATCTTGTTGAGGTCGATCTCCTTTTTCAGGTTTTCTACAAACTCATCTGCAAAGGGCATCCAAACGGTATCAATCAGGACCGTCTTCTCCTCCTCTATAAGATATGAGTTGTAAGTCGATCCCTTGTGCGTCGAGTAATCGTCCCCATGGAACTTAAGTAATTCCCAATCGACCTTCCCTACCCATGAAACGTTGTTTTTTATCAATTTCTTCAACCGCTCTCACACCTTTCCGGAAGTTATAAAAATCCATCATACAGGGTATACCGACACCCTTCACATTAAAAAATATCAAATCATCAGAGGGGGCGCATCCGTACAAACCGCATATGGATCAAATATTGTTTAGTCCACTTTATAGTTTTCTGATTTTTTGATCTGGATAGTTTTATCCGAAGGTCTTGTCTTTCTGACTTATCACCCTTTCTTTCTGCAGGACCGCTTTGACTAAAAGCCGGGATATATTTCTCCTTTGATTTTGTCGTAATTAAGGAGTTTTAAATACCTTAATTATTCAGATAAGCATTTTACTTTACAATAATAGCATATAAATACTGCAATAAAACTATAAAAAGACTTCCTTAATATTTTTAACAATCTTTTTTATCAAGATGCCGCTTATTTTAACTGCCAAAGATCCAAATATCTGAAATGCAACTCATCCACACCTGTGTAAAGGATTTCGGCCCACAAAAGAAGAACGTTACCAATAAATTGCCCTTCCTGAAGGGCTGGCAAATAACGAGACAGGCCCCCGAGTAATCTCGGGGGCCTGTAAACCGTGGTATCACCAATTTTATGGCGGGCTCGGCCGGAGTCGAACCGGCGACCTACGGCTTAGGAGGCCGTCGCTCTATCCTACTGAGCTACGAGTCCGCACCGCAAAAGGTAGTCTATCATGTAACATCAGGTTAATGCAACTATTTTTATGACCCAAATATTGGATATTTACACCTTTTAGCACATATCTTTCAGTGATAACTGTCTGCTGCGGCTATTTATGGACTCTGTCTGCACCTAATAACGGTCATGACATCCCAATCTCATCACCTTAAGGATGCGAGATATCCTCCAAGCTTGTCAAGTCCATTTTGAAGCAGCGCACTGTCGCCAAAACCAAAACCGAGCCTGAAACACTTTTTCTCTTCAAAACAGTCCCCGTGACAGAGAAGGACTCCTGTCTTTTCGTATATATCCGTGCATAGTTCCACTTCGTCGATATCGTAGTCATAATGGACCAGCATTGTAGTTGTAAAACTCTCTCCGTAAACAGAAAGATGTGGCTGTTTCCTGATCCATTCATCAACGATTTTTTTGTTTGGCCTTACTATCGCGCGTGCTCTCGCTAGCATTTTGTCGCTGTTCTCAAGAGCTATGGCAGAAAGCAGTTCATCGAAGACCCCGTTGCATATCGAGTCGTAGGAACGCCTGTTTTCAAGTATGTCGTATGCTTTTTTGTCACGCGTGACGGCCCAGCCAACCCTTGTACCTGCCATTGAGTAGATCTTGGACATGCTGCTTGTGGCTATGCCCTTTTCATAGAGATCTACTATAGATGGCATGTATTCTTCGGCAAGCCCCCTGTATATCTCGTCACATAGGATATATGAGCCGTTCTTTTCAGCTATGGCTATAATTTTGCACAGCTCATCAGCGTTCATATAGGATCCTGTCGGGTTATTGGGGTTGGTCAGTGTTATCAGTTTTGTTTTGCTGTCTGTCAGAGAGTCGAGTATCTCCGGATCGATCTTGTAGCCATCCTCCTTTTCCAGGTAAAGGGGACGCACTTCGATACCCAGGGCTTCAGGGATCGAATAGTGCTGCTGATAGTTGGGCATTACTGCCACGACATTGTCTCCCTTTTCAAGCATTCCCGTAAGCACCGCTGAGTTTGCCCCTGTACCTCCGTGGAAAGTGAGGACCATTTCGGGTTTTACACATTTGTATGTTGATGCGATCGCATCCAGAAGTCGGGGCAGTCCAAAGAATGCACCGTAGTGAAGGTGGGTCTCAAAGAAATATTTAGTCAGCTCATCTTTGTTTTCTCCGCCCAACGCTGCCAGTTCGTCCAGTGAAATAGCCTTCACGCAGCTAGCGCCCAGGTTGTATTTGCAGTGTGCATCGCGGGGGTTCAGCCATTTTTCAACTTTAAAATCTTTGATCGGCAAAACTGTTTCCTCCTTTTGCTGTCAAAGGCAATCATCAACACCGCCTCTGGGTAAGCAAGTCTTATTCGGGTCAGGGAATTGCCTTTGCAGTGCTATCTCTTTAGAGCTGGATCTCTATGGTTTTCTGCTCCCCTTTTCGGGATACAGTGATCTTTACTTTTGCTTTTATGTCCGCTCGGCTCTTAAGATATGAATCAACACGCGCGATATCGAAATTTTTAGTGTCATAGGTGTCGATCATGACAAGCGTGTCTCCCGGCAAAACTCCTGCGTAGAAAACGGCTGTTCCTTTTAAGACATCTTTGATAAGAAGTCTCCCCTGAGGATCCCTGGAGAATTCCTCAAGCCCAAAACCAAGATAACTTTTCGAAGGAGGAAGGGGCTCGGGTTCTTTATAGTATGCGCTCGACTCCTCTGAGACCGAATAATCGGGAGCAGTTACCCTCACTGAAATTTTTTTGCTCTCCTGACGGATCGTGTATTCTAGTCTGATGTTCTCTTCAAATCCACTGACCTTGAGTACAGCTACTCCATTTCTGTCATCAAGGAAAGTCTTTTTTCCTTCGCCTTCCCAGGATTTCACCAGCAATTCTACTGCGCCGGAAACGCCCCTCTCAAAAATAAGGTCAACAGCGTGTTCCATCTCTTTTCTTGAACTTTCCTTCGCGTGTTCCCTTATCTCCCTGACTTTCTGTTCATATGCTGCCTGTTGTTTTGCTGCCTCTGCATCATTGTTGCTGTTTCCGGCAGCTAGAGTCCCAAGAAGAACTGCCAGGCCCGTGGCGTCTACCCAGACCTCAGTATGGCTCGAACTATAACTGTGATGTTCGGTATAAGCATATGCTGTCTGAATAGGGGCGATCAATAAAATCAGAAAAAGTGCTGTGACCCTTATGTATTTTTTCATCTGGATCTTTTCCTCCTGATCTCTTTCGTCTTATCTCGCTGTTTTGAATGTTTCAGCTGTACTCTGGAACAAATCGAGGTTTTCCGGGATGGCGGATTTTGCTATGCCAACCATAACGTGGCTGTTCTTGCCGTCAAAAAGCATCGTTTGGTATATCAGCTTCGTTTGTTCCCCGACAGTATAACCAACTATCTCAATGCCGGTGAGCCCGCCGATCATTACCGCTTTTTCAGAAATTATGTCGACCTTTTCTCCTTTTTCTATCGTTTGAAGTTTTTCCTTTGCAAAACCAAGCTGTTTATCAGGCGTTACAAAGATATTCGATAGGCGTGATACGACAAAGAGAGAACCGTCATCTTTTTTTGTTGGGAGAAAACCATCCTTTGTATATACCACCGCACCCTCAAGCAGACTGGCCAGCTTGAGGGGAGTCCCGTTTACTTCCACGTTTCCCTGCGGAATTTCTATCGGAAAGGAACTTTTTTCATTTTCCCAGTATGCGCTTTTTATCGTTTTCAGTACAGCCTCTCCGCGACTCTGGTCTCTGGCAGGGTAAAGGCCGTTTATCATCCAACATTCTTCTCCCCTGTCAACGATGAGGGTCCATTTGCCGAGCTGACTGGAGCCTTTTTTCTGGAATATCTTCATCATCATCGCCGATGAACCGTTCCAGATAAATTCATTTTTCATCTTCAGTTCCATACTTGCCTTTTTCAGGTTTTCCTCAGTGAATTCTTCCAGAAGGGCAGAGTATGGCAGGCGTATGACTGAGGACTCCAATGATACTTTTTTTGTTTTATCCACGCATCCTGCCTGCGATTTTACAAAGCTGCAGCCCTCAGGCAAAACCACATATACCGGCATGGCGAAAACTGACCTGTGCAGGGGGTTCTTTTCTGTGTTTATTTCTTTCGGTCCTTCAGCGGCAGCATTTCCCGCGATCAAAAAAAAGAACAGAAGAATGGGCAGGATCCTTGCTCTTTTAAGAAATAACTTCATCACTCAGTTTCAGCATCCCCTGAACCAGGTGCTCGCTTAAAGGTCTCTGCCGCTTCATGCTCCTCGTCTGAAAGAGGATCATCTGGGGTATCTTCAGTGTCAGGCCGGATCGGTTCGTCCTGTGTGATGCCCGGTATCTGAGGCAGGCCCGGTGCTATTTTTTTCAGCAGATCCCTGAAAAATCCCTTTACCTTGCCTGAGGAAAGATTTTCTGTAAGGGCATCAGCGCTCTGTATGGCGCTCTCGGTGCCTATTGCTCTCAGTTCTTCCACTTCTTTTTCTGCGGCACCGTAATCCTTTGCCCTTATGTAGAGAAGGCCGAGCTTATATCTTGCATCTACGTTATCGGGCTCGAGTATCACAAGTTTTTCATAATACTGCGCCGCAGTCTCGTAGTCTTCCATCCCAAGATTGGCCTCAGCAAGCCCCTTTAAGACCCTGGATTCCGGTCTGAGACTAAACTTTTCAGCTTTCCTGAAGAGCTCTGCCGAGCCATAAAAATCTCCTGAACGGAGAAGAGACTCTGCTTTTAATATATTCCTCTCCCGTAGAGTCGCAACAGCAAGAAGAGCCGTCGCGGAAAGAAGTATTATCACCAGCATTACGACAATACCGGAAAAAAAACCTCCTCTTTGCCTATTCATACTTTGTTCCTCCAATCGATTCAAAGATCGGCTGCTATAGACCCATTAATGGACCATTGCGCAGCATTTTTAGATCGTTCTCAGGACAGGCTCGAACTCCAGTTGTATTTTATCAGTTTCATCAGTTCACCGGTACGTTCTATCAAATGTATTCCGCAGAAATCCATCGGGTAGAAAAAAATGTCATTCAGCTTAAAACCGAAATAATTGCACATCAGTGTCCAGATAACTCCACCGTGTGCAAAGACCAGAATGCTGCCTGAAGGGTTGTCGTCAAGTATATCCTTAAAAGCCGGGACCGTTCGTTTCTGAAGGTCTTTGAAACTCTCTCCTCCCGGCGGGCCGACAGAATCAAAGGATGTTCCCCTCTTTTCGTAGAGTTCGTTCCACGTGGACCTAACCTCGTCGAAACTTCTGCCTTCCCACTCTCCTAGGTGTATCTCGCGAAGTCCTCTTACCTGCCTTACCTCGCAGCTACGTCCTGCCAGGGCTATCTCAGCGGTATCCATTGCTCTCCTGAGATCACTTGAAAAAACAGCCCCTATTTCAAGGTTTTTCAGGGCATTGGACAAATTACTCGCCATAATCATTCCCTCTTCAGAAAGTGGGTAGTCAGTCGATCCGTAATATAGCTTCCCGTTGTGGGGAAGATCCGGCTTAGCGTGGCGTATAAGATATATTTTCTGTTTTTCCGTATTATTCAATAAGCTGCAGCTCCTGACATACTGAGGCCGCCATAGGACGATCCTCATAATAGACTTCCTTATATATACAACTATATTCTAACCCAATAATTTTGAGGGCATTTTGGCACAAATCCAAAGATTCAGATAATCTCTTCGTCTGACTTATCCCATGGCGGTGATACGATACAGAGAAATTCCAGTATTTTATCACTGTCGTTTACCGCATACTGTTCCGCTGAAGGAGGGACCATAACAGCAATTCCTTTTTTAAGAGCTACCGGTGTCCCATTTATAAAAAGAGTACCGCTTCCCTCTATTACCCAATAAACTTCCGAAGACTTCATCATTCTGTGAGGTATGGTGCAGCCATGAGGGAGGATCTCGGCATGGGACAGCGAGAAGCCGCAAAAAGGAAGTTTTTCATTTTTGGGGTGGAGTACTTCAGCAAGGGAACAAAGATCTCCTACAGTAGAATGTTCAAGCTCAGCTGTATTTTTTACCACAATACCCTGTTCCATTTTCAGCCCCCCATTTTTGTAAGTACCATTATACAGAGAGTTTAGGAATTTTATCTGACTCTTTTTCGTCTCCTCCGTGCCTCGTGATTAAAAAAACAGGATCCCAACAAAAGGAATTCCTGCCTTATGCGATAATCTATTTCCCTGGCTCCGGTATTATTAATTACATTTCCATTTTGCTGTAGCCTTTGGGGATCTTGAAGAGGTTTTCATCTACCTTGTTTCCATATTCGATTATCTCCATCAGAGCTTCGTCAGTTTTCCAGTATCTCCATTTGTCTGTGCCTTCCTCGAAGTAATAGGTCTGAGAAATGTCTCCGTTGACTGTGATCTTATCATAGTCATATGTATTGCCCGCTATCTTCTCTTTTCCTGAAGATCTGACCATCTTTACTTTTTCAGCTTCTGACAAATCGTTGCCTTCGTTTATGTTAGGAGCTTGATAGGACTCGCTTGGCATCTTCATGTAAATTTTGTCTTCATGCAGCAGGACCACTGTAGATCTGGCCGCGGTATCGGTAATGGTGCTTATGTGTGTTGAGTCACTTATAACATCCACATAAGTGAATTTGCCTTTCACCGCCATCGTGGTCATACTATCTTCCCTTCCGTCGCCTGTCTCCATCGAGGCCTTGAATTTAAGGAATATTGCCTGTTTTGAAGGATTAAGGTCCCGCTCCCATATTTTCAAGGCTCTTTCTCCTGGCTTGAAGGCTGCATCACTTACTGCCGAGCTCAGCATGCAGATCGCGGCAGCCCCTATGATAAAGACAAGGGTCTTAAAAAAAACATATCTCTTTTTCATAATGATTCCCCCTGATGTTTTTTTGATACTGACTAACATTCTAAAGATTTCTTCATACAAGCACCATTAATTTATCATAAATTCACCCGTAAATAAAAAATTTTTGTCACAAGGGATTGAACATCTATTTAATTACTGAGGGAGAAACCAGAGAGGGGGCCATTCGGCCCCCTCTCTGGTTTACATATTTAAAATTGTCTTAGACTTCTCTTGGCTGAGCTTTATAGTGGGTATGGAGCAAATGGTGTGACTTTTCGCCGAGGGGCTTGCCAAGCCAATTATCGTAAAGGGCAACGATGTCGGGGTTTTTGTGAGACTGGCGGATCATCTTTGACGCATCGACCCTGTAGGTGGCCGCAGTTCTGGCTGCCCTGACTTCAGCATTAACAGGCTGGGGCTGTCCGCCGCCGCCTATGCAGCCTCCGGGACATGCCATGACTTCGATAAAGTGATAATCGGCCTCTCCTGCACGGACCTTGTCCATTAGGATCCTTGCATTTTTGAGTGTATGGGCTACCGCAAGCTTTACAGTGACGTTCTCTCCGTTTATAGGAACATCAACAGTGGCTTCCTTGATGCCTTCCATTCCACGGACCGGCATGAAATTGATCCCGGGAATATCCTTGCCCTCATTGAGTACTGCGTAGACCGTACGCAGCGCTGCTTCCATGACTCCGCCCGTTACGCCAAAGATAACTGCGGCACCGCTCGAAAGGCCAAGAGGACTGTCATATTCTTCTTCCGGCAGGTTTTTGAAATCGATGCCCGCGTTCTTTATCATCCTTCCAAGCTCTCTTGTAGTAATGACCGCGTCAACATCAGGAATGCCGGGATTGCTCTGGAGCTGCGGCCTTACGCGTTCAGCTTTTTTGGCAGTGCAGGGCATTATTGAAACACTGTATATCTTTTCAAGCGGGATACCCTGAGTCTCCGGCCAGTATGTCTTAGTAAGGGCGCCGAACATGCCCTGAGGTGATTTCGCCGTTGAAAGGTGCGGGAGAAGATCGGGGTACTTCATTTCGATGAAATTGATCCACCCCGGTGAGCAGGATGTGATCATCGGCAGCGTTCCCCCGTTTACGACCCTGTCAAGGAACTCGTGTCCCTCTTCCATTATGGTAAGATCTGCGCTGAAATCCGTGTCAAACACCTTGTCAAACCCAAGTTTGCGAAGCGCAGCTACCATTTTGCCGGTGACTATTTCTCCTGCAGGGAGTCCAAGGGCTTCTCCAAGCGCCACTCGTGTCGCAGGTGCTGTCTGGACTATTACATACTTGTTGGGATCTCCAAGTGCGTCAAAGACCTTTTCTGTGTCATCTTTTTCACAGATCGCCGCTGTCGGGCATACAGCGACACACTGACCGCAGTATGTGCAGGTGACCTTGTCGAGACCGTAGCTGAAGGCCGGTTCAACAAGGGTCTTGAATCCGCGGTTCACGAATGCATAGACATCCAGGCCCTGATGTTCGTGGCAGGCCCTGATACATCTGCCGCACAGTATGCATTTCTCTGGGTCGCGTACGATGCTTGGGTTGGATTCGTCTTTCTCAGCGTGGCGCTTTTCTCCTGTATAGGGTATTTCGCGAATACCAAGATCTGCCGCGATGGTCTGGAGTTCGCAGTTATTGTTCTTTTGGCACGTGAGGCATTCCTGGGGATGATTCGCGAGCAGAAGCTCCACGACCGTCTTTCTCGTCTCCCTGACAATTGGAGTGTTCGTATGGACAACCATCCCGTCAGAAACAGGGTACACGCAGGCAGCACCAAGTCCGCGGGCTCCTTCTATTTCGACCACACAGACCCTGCATGCTCCCTCTTTGCTAAGCTCCGAGTGGTAGCAGAGTTGGGGGATATGTATACCTGCAACTTGAGCTGCTTCTATCACTGTATAGCTGCTCGGTACGGATACTGTTTTGTTATCTATAGTTACCTTTACCAGTTCCATCTAATGTCTCTCCTCTCAACCAGAATCAACCGCGGATGATCGCCTTGAACGGGCATTTTTCCATACAGGCTCCGCACTTAATGCACTTCTCGGGATCTATTGTGTGCTTTCCTTTGGGCTCTCCGGATATTGCGTCTACAGGGCATACCTTTTTGCAGAGGCCACAGCCAACACACTTATCAGTGATCTTGTAGCCGATAAGCGCTGTACAAACTCCTGCGGGGCATCTCTTCTCGTATATATGGGCCTCATATTCATCCCTGAAATAACGCAGCGTGGAAAGGATAGGGTTGGGAGCAGTCTGTCCCAGTGCGCATAGAGCTCCTGCCTTGATAGACTTGGCAAGTCTCTCCAGCTTCTCTATGTCGCCCTCTTTTCCTTTTCCATCTGTGATAGCCGTGAGCATTTCTAGCATTCGTTTCGTTCCCTCGCGGCATGGAGTGCATTTACCGCATGATTCGGACTGGGTGAAGTTGAGGAAGAACTTGGCAACATCCACCATGCAGGTATCTTCGTCCATTACGACGAGTCCGCCGGATCCCATCATTGCTCCTGCAGCTATCAGCGAATCATAGTCCACGGGAGTGTCCAGCAGTTCTTCCGGAATACATCCGCCAGAAGGTCCGCCTATCTGGACTGCCTTGAATTTTTTGCCGCCCATGATACCTCCGCCGATATCAAAGATGATCTCGCGCATGGTAATACCCATGGGTACTTCCGCAAGTCCTGTATTGTTGATCTTTCCTGTAAGTGCAAAGACCTTAGTCCCCTTTGATTTCTCTGTGCCGAGCTTCGCATATTCCTCAGCTCCGACTCTGAATATGTATGGAACATTGGCAAAGGTCTCAACGTTATTGATATTGGATGGCTTCTCCCAGAGGCCCTTTACTGCGGGGAATGGGGGACGTGGGCGCGGCATGCCGCGTTTGCCCTCTATTGATGCCATGAGTGCCGTCTCTTCTCCGCATACAAATGCGCCTGCTCCTTCTTTGATGTGGATTGTGAAATTGAAGTCAGTACCAAGGATCTTTTCACCAAGAAGCCCTGCTTCTTCAGCCTGTGCGATGGCCTGCTTCAGGCGTTTGATCGCAAGGGGATATTCAGCGCGGCAATAAATGTAGCCTTCGTCAGCACCTATTGCGTATGCACAGATTGCCATTCCTTCAAGTATCGCGTGCGGGTCGCCCTCAAGAAGCGAGCGGTCCATGAATGCGCCCGGGTCACCTTCGTCAGCATTGCATATTACATATTTTTTCGGACCGGGGGATTTTGCGCAGAACATCCACTTCATTCCTGTGGGGAATCCGCCGCCGCCGCGTCCGCGGAGTCCGGTTTTCTTCATCTCTTCGACAACCTGCCCCGGCGTCATTTCCAAAAGTGCCTTCGCAAGACCTTCATATCCGTCGGCTCCGATGTATTCTTCTATAGAATCGGGATTTATATGTCCGCAGTTCCTGAGAACCAGACGGTGCTGCTTTTTATAAAATGCGATCTCGTCGTAGTTCGGAACCTGTTCGGCTGTAAGAGGTTCCTTGAAGAGCAGACGTGATACTATTCTTCCCTTGAGTATATGCTCTTCGACTATTTCAGCGACATCTTCCGGCTTTACGCGAGTATAGAAAGTCCCCTCCGGATAAATTATCACAAGTGGGCCACCTTCGCAGAATCCGTGACATCCTGTTTCAACAAGGCTTACTTCGTCACGCAGTTTTTTTGCCTTAAGTTCTACTTCAAATTTAGCAAGAACATCCTTAGCACCGGATGCGGTACAGCCTGTACCGGTACAGATCAGTATGTGAGCTCTCACAAGAGCCATCGTAAATTCCTCCCCCAGATCCTATTCTTTATTGGGGATCTTAGCCACAACAAGATCCTCGACTATATTCCCGTTTACAAGGTGGTCAGCAATTATGCGGGGAACATCCGCCGGATATACCGGTCCATAGGTGACTCTGTCCTCACCTGGACGGACTATATCCATAAGGGGTTCCTTCTGGCACATTCCTATGCACCCGGTCTGAAGGACTGAAACATTGTTCAGGTTGCGCTTAGCGAGTTCTTCAAGGACAGCAGTCATTACTTCTCGCGCTCCCGCAGCTATGCCACAGGTTCCCATCCCAATGATCACCTGTGTATCATTATTCTTGCGGGCTTTTGTCTGAAGCTGTGAGTCCGCTTTTATCTTCCTGAGATCTTCAAGGCTTTTTATAGTCATTGATATCTCCTGCCTTTCCTACTTATTACAGTACTTGTCGAGCATAGGTCCGACCGCTTCAGCTGTGAGCCTTCCATGAGTATCATCGTTGATCATGAGGCATGGAGCCAGGCCACAGGCTCCGATGCAGGCCACTGTCTCAAGCGTGTACTCAAGGTCGGGAGTCGTTACCTGACCGTCCTTAAGTCCCAGCTTTTCACGGATAGCATTGAGAACGGCCTTTGCTCCGCGGACATGACATGCTGTTCCTTGGCATGACCTGATAATGTTCTTGCCGCGAGGTTCCAAGTGAAACTGGGAGTAAAAAGTGACGACACCGAACACCTGGCTGATGGGGACGTCGATCTCCTTGCTGATTTTGATCAGAACATCCTTCGGAAGATATCCGAATATTTCCTGAGCCTGCTGCAGAACAGGTATCACACTGCCTTTCGTGCCCCGATATCTGTCCAAAAGCTGGTCCAGCTGTTCCCAGGACTTCTCTGACATGTTCTCTAACATAAAACGCACCCTCCTTATGTTCTTCCCGAACCCTCCAGTCCGGGAAGTCTGTATCTATTTTATTATTCTACCCCGCACTGGATCGTGATTCTGAACACAATGCGAAGAGTAATTTGGCAAGACGAGCTTGAGAAAAAATACACAAACTTTGGTAATTATATACTCCAAGAAGAAATTAAGGCAAGTTCAATCGATACGTAAAGTATATTTTGATTAAATTTAAGTATTTTTACTTGCATAAAATTACAGGGTAAACAAAACTAAACTGAACAATATCGCATAGGTAAACTTTTAGGAAATATTTTCTGATATTTGTCCGTTATTATAGTTCACTTTAGAAACCATTGATTTTAATCATAAATGCTTACTTTCGCCTTCTTCTATTCTTTATTTATTTTTAAATCTTTAGTTTGTTAAGATATGAGGCCATATCTTGATTATTTCTTGTTTTTTTGACACTTCTACCAAAGCATTTTGGCTTGTAATTTGCATTAATTACTGATAGACTTCTCCGCATAGATTGTGTTTCATTTCGCAAACTTGCCCGATAATTGTTTTTGGGGAACATGGGCAAGCGAGCTGATTCCGAAACTTAAATTCATTTTTTTTGGGTTTTCTCCCTGTGGAGCTATCCGCAGGGATGTTTGTGCGCGCATAGAATTTTTTTCTTTAGTATAAGAGATTTTTTCTCCATGCGCTTACAGTATAAACGTTTAAAGGGGGAAACGAGATGTCCACAGCAACAAAAGATGTTGCACAGGTGACGAAAGATATCGTCGCTCCATGGAAAGGGAAAAGGGGCGGTATCATTCCCATCCTTCAGAAAGTGCAGCATGAATTCGGCTACCTGCCTGATGAGGCCATGGTCACCATATCCTCAGAAACCAAAGTCGCCTTGGCAGAGCTATACGGAGTAGCTACTTTCTACGCGCAGTTCCACCTCAAACCACGCGGACGCCACATTATCAGGGTCTGTCGCGGAACAGCATGCCACGTTAGAGGAAGCCTTGGTATCCTCGAAAGGGTAATTTCCGAGCTCAAACTTCAGTCCGGCGAGGTAACAACTCCCGATCTCAGGTTCACAATAGAACCTGTTGCATGTATCGGAGCATGCGGTCTTGCGCCGTGTGTCATGGTAGACGACGAGACTCACGGTCGCCTCACCAAGGACAAGGTCCCCGACATGCTTTCAAAATACGAATAGGGCGGAGGTGACAGAATATGCCTAAAATCAGCAATTTGGAAGAACTTAAAAAACTTAGAGAAAAGTCTATAGCTGTAACTGCCGCCCGTAAGGAAGGCAAATTCAGAGTCATAATCGGACTTGGGACGTGCGGGATCGCTGCAGGCGGAAGAAAGATAATGGAAGTTGCCATGGAAGAGATCTCCAAGCGCGGACTCAAGGATGTTTCAGTTGAGACGACCGGCTGCATCGGTATGTGCCAGAATGAGCCGCTTATGGATATAGTACGTCCGGGCGAACCTAGAGTAACATACGGCAACCTGAAGCCCGAAGATGTTCCCCGCATAATCGCTGACCACCTCGTAAACGGCAACGTCGTCGAGGAAAAAGTCATCGGAAGACCTGAATAGGAGGCGTTAGGATATGGCAACTTTCAGAAGCCACGTACTCGTCTGCGGAGGAACAGGCTGCACCTCAGGAGGATCCGACAAGGTCCTTGAGACTCTTCGCGAAGGTATCAAGGCAAACGGACTCGATAAGGAGATCACTGTCGTACAGACGGGCTGTCATGGGATGTGCGAGGCCGGCCCCATCGTAATCGTATACCCCGAAGGAACTTTCTACACTCACGTAAAACCGCAGGATGCAAAAGAAATAGTAACTGAACACCTTCTCAAGGGAAGGGTCGTTGAGCGCCTCCTCTATAAGGAAGCTATGCATTCTGAAGCGGTCCCGCACTACAATGAACTGCCCTTTTACAGCAAACAGGTAAGGCTCACGCTGCGCAACTGCGGTTACATTGATCCCGATTCACTTGAAGAATATATCGCACGCGACGGATACCAGGCCCTTGCAAAGGTGCTCACCGAAAAAACACCTGAGCAGGTAGTCGAAGACATGAAGACTTCCGGCCTTCGCGGACGCGGCGGCGGCGGATTCTCTACAGGTATGAAGTGGATGTTCTGTGCAAAATCGCCCGGTCCTAAAAAGTATGTAATATGCAACGCCGACGAAGGAGACCCCGGCGCGTTCATGGATCGTTCCCTTCTTGAGGGTGACCCCCACGCAATAATTGAAGGAATGGCCATAGGAGCCTACGCAATGGGCGCAGACGAAGGCTATATCTACTGCCGCGCTGAATATCCCCTCGCAATAAAGAGACTCCTTAAGTCAATAGGAGACGCGGAAGAGGCCGGGCTCCTTGGTGAGAATATACTCGGCACCGGCTTTAACTTCACTCTCCATGTAAAGGAAGGCGCAGGAGCCTTCGTATGCGGAGAAGAGACCGCCCTGATGAACTCCATAGAGGGCAAACGCGGCATGCCGCGCCCACGCCCTCCGTTCCCCGCAATAAAGGGTCTCTGGGAAAAACCTTCCAATATTAATAACGTTGAGACCTGGGCAAACGTGGCACAGATAATGTTCCACGGCCCCGAATGGTACGCAAGCTACGGTTATGAAAAATCCCGCGGCACAAAAGTCTTTGCCCTTACAGGCAAGGTAAACAACACCGGCCTTGTCGAAGTCCCGATGGGGACCACCATCCGCGAAGTCGTATTCGACATTGGCGGAGGTATCATGGGCGGCAAGAAATTTAAGGCCGTTCAGATAGGCGGACCCTCAGGCGGATGCCTCACAGAGGAACATCTCGACCTTCCGATCAGCTATGAATCACTGACAGCAGCAGGAGCCATAATGGGTTCGGGCGGTCTGGTTGTCGTTGATGAAGATACATGCATGGTCGACATGGCCAGGTTCTTCCTTGAGTTCACACAGCGTGAATCCTGCGGAAAATGCATCCCCTGCCGCGAAGGCACCAAAAAAATGCTCGACATCCTTATCCGCATCACCGAGGGCAAGGGACGCGAAGAAGACATCGACAACCTCATTTACCTTGGAACGCAGATAAAGACGGCATCCCTATGCGGTCTTGGCCAGACAGCTCCGAATCCCGTGCTTACAACTATTCGCTATTTCAGGGATGAGTACGAAGCACACATATTCGAAAAGAGATGTCCTGCCGGAGCATGCAAGGCTCTTATTACGGTCAAGATCGATCCAGCCAAATGCGTCGGCTGCACAAAGTGCACAAAGGCCTGCCCGGTAAGCGCAATTTCCGGAACAGTAAAACAGCCGCACGTCATCGATCAGACTCTTTGCACCAAGTGCGGAGCATGCGTCGAAGTCTGCCCCTTCAAGGCTATTGACAAGAAATAGGAATGAGGTGAGAAAATATGGCTAACGCAATAATAAATGGAAAAAGCGTAGAGTTCCAGCCTGGAATGACTATCCTCCAGGCCGCCAGAGCCGCTAACATTTACATACCGGTCCTCTGCGAGCACCCCGCGCTGGAGATAGCAGGGGCCTGCAGGGTATGTCTCGTGGAAGTGGAAAACAACCCGAAACTTCAGACGGCATGTTCCACTCCTATAATGGACGGAATGGTGATCAATACAAATACGGAAAAAGTTCGTACAGCCCGCAAGGCAGTCATTGAACTTCTTCTCATCCGCCATCCTCTGGATTGCTTCAGCTGCAGCAGCAACGGAAAATGTGAACTCCAGGCGATCGCATATGATCTCGGTATAGAGAAATCTCCTTTCTGGGAAGAGGGAGATACCTGCAAAGACCACAAACTCGATGACAGCAACCCCTTCTACATCCGCGACCTCAACAAATGCATCCTATGCGGACGCTGCATCAGGGTCTGTGACAAGCACTCACAGTACCACGCAATAGACTTCCAGAACCGTGGTATCGTTACAGCTGTTCAGCCTCCTGTAGGCAGAGGCCTGGAAGAATCTGACTGCACCTTCTGCGGCCAATGTGTCGCCGTATGTCCTGTCGGAGCCCTTTATGAAAAACCGGCTGTAGGCAAGGGACGTCCCTGGGAACTCAAGACCACCAGGACAGTCTGCACATACTGCGGAGTCGGATGCGAACTTCTTGTCCAGGTCAACGAAAGGACAGGCAAGATCGCTAACGTAACGTCAGACCATACGAATATGGATTCCCTGAACAAGGGCCGCACATGCGTAAAAGGCCGCTTCTCATGGGAGTTCGTAAACCATCCTGACAGGCTAACAACACCTCTCATCAAGGAAAACGGAGAATTTCGCAAGGCTACCTGGGATGAGGCTCTCGACAAGATAGCCGACGGTCTCAAGGCAAACAAGGGCAAAGCCGGATTCTTCTCCTCTGCACGCTGCACCAACGAAGACAACTACCTCATGCAGAGGTTCGCAAGGGAGGTGATGGGCACTAATAACGTAGACCACTGTGCCCATCTCTGACACTCCGCAACAGTTGCAGGTCTCGGTGAGACCTTCGGAAGCGGAGCAATGACAAACGATTTTGATTCCATCAAACATGCCGATACTATCATGGTGATCGGTTCCAACACGACTGAAGCACACCCTGTCGTTGGCATGATGATAAAAGAGCAGGTCCGCAAAGGCGCCAAGCTTATCGTCTGTGACCCGCGCAGGATCGAGCTTCACGATCTGGCTACCGTTAAGATCCAGCAGAGAAGCGGATCTGACGTGGCACTCCTTAACGGCATGATGAACGTCATCCTTGCCGAAAACCTCCACGACCCGAAGTTTATCGAGGAGAGAGTGGAGAAGTTTGAGGAACTTAAGGCCCTAGTCGGGAAGTACACACCCGAGTACGTTGAGGGCATTACAGGCATTCCTGCGGATACGATCCGTGAGGCTGCACGCCTCTATGCATCAGGACCAAACTCAGCACTCTACTACACAATGGGCATCACACAGCATACGACCGGTACCAACAACGTCCGCAGCTGCTGCAACCTGGCGCTTCTCTGCGGAATGCTGGGCCGCCCGGGAACCGGCGTCAACCCGCTCCGCGGACAGAACAACGTCCAGGGTGCATGTGATATGGGATGCCTCCCGGCAACCCTACCCGGCTATCTGAAGGTCGGTCTGCCCGCAGCAGCGGAAAAGATCGAAGCTCTCTGGGGATGCAAAATGCCTCAAGAGGGCAAGGTAGGACTCTCTGTTGCAACCATGATGGAAGCAGCGGGAAAAGGCGAACTCAAGGCACTCTACATCATGGGTGAAAACCCAATGGTAACTGACGCGGATACGAACCACGTTTCCCACGCCCTTGACACGCTCGACCTCCTTGTCGTACAGGATATTTTCCTGACGGAGACAGCGCAGAAAGCCGACGTAGTACTCCCTGCCGCATGCTGGCCTGAAAAGCCGGGAACCTGCACCAATACGACCCGCGCCGTCCAACTGCTTCGCAAGGCAGCTGAAGCACCGGGAGAAGCAAGGGAAGACTGGACTGTATTTGTCGAACTTGCAAAACGTTTCGGACACGACTGGAACTTCAAAACAGCGTCCGATGTCTTTAACGACATCGCTAAGTTCGTTCCTGCATATGCAGGCATGAGCCATGAGCGTCTTGACAAAGGATACCTCCAGTGGCCCTGCCCGACACCGGAACACCCCGGAACGCCAAACCTCCACACCGCGAAATTCGCAAGGCCCAACGGAATGGCAACATTCTCACCCTGCGAGTGGGCTGCACCGCATGAATGGCCTGATGAGGAGTATCCGTTCATTGCAACTACCGGACGCAACCTCTTCCACTACCATTCCGGCTCAATGAGCCGCAGAGGTGCATCAGGCAAATATGTCAAGGAACTTTACATCGAGGTCAACCCCGTTGATGCAGCAGCCATGGGCGTAAGCGAAGGCGAAAAAGTAACAGTCAAATCCCGCCGCGGCGAAGTAACAGGCGGTGCGAGGATAACCGACAGCGTACCGGAGAAAATGGTATTCCTCCCGTTCCACTTTGGAGAGGCTTCTGCCAACCTGCTGACTGCTTCAGTGTGGGATCCCACTTCTGAGACCCCTGCCTTTAAGGTCAGCGCAGTAAAAGTATCAAAGGCTTAAACAGCCTTAGCAATAAAACAGAGGGGCGGATAATATATTCCGCCCCATTACAATAATAACGGAGGCGTTTTAAGAAATGAACTTTAAACCACCTGTAGAAATTGCAAAGAGTGCCTGTACTGTAGCAAAAGCCAAAGCAGGCCTTTCCATTAAGGCATTGCTCGTAATGGGTTTCCTTGCAGGCGCTTACATCGCGTTCGGCGGCTTTTTGATGACAACCGTTACTCAGGACGTGGCTCAGTATGCCGGCGTCGGCATCTCAAAGATGCTGGGAGGAATGGTGTTTGCCCTTGGACTCATGCTCGTCATCGTTGGCGGAGCAGAGCTCTTCACCGGAAACTGCCTCATGCCCATAGGCATGCTTAACGGATGCGTATCTTTCCAGGGCGTACTAAAAAACTGGACTGTAGTTTACATCGCAAACCTTATCGGATCTGTATTTCTCGCTTGGATGATCTATAACACAGGGCTAGCAACTGGAGCAACGGGAGTCAATGCACTCAAGATAGCAGTTGCAAAGGTCAACCTCCCGGTAAGCCAGATGGTATTCCGCGGCGTCCTTTGTAACTGGCTGGTCGTTATGGCAGTATGGATGTCATTCTCAGCAATGGACGTAATGAGCAAATACATCTGCTGCCTCATCCCGATCTCAGGATTCGTAACGATGGGGTTTGAACACAGCATCGCAAACATGTACTTCATCGCACTGGGAATGTTCATCAAGGGCGGAGATGCGGCAACAGTCGAACTTGCAGCAGTGGCACCTGACAAACTGGCTGCCCTCACAATGGGCGGGTACTGGGGAAACATAATTCCTGTAACAATCGGGAATATGGTCGGTGGCATCCTGTTCGTCGCTGTTCTTTACTACATGGTGTTCTCAGGAGCTCTTGACGAACCAAAAGCATAAATCAGCTGATCATGAAACCACTCCTTCATAACAAGACCCTGGTATTCACTCCGGTCGGCGGTACAGCATACAAGGAGCGCCTCCACGCTTCGCTGCTCTTGCTGGCCGGCGGTCAGGGCTCAAGGATGGGTGGCAGGAATAAACTTTATCTTGAGCTCGAGGGTTCCCTTCTTATTGAGGGCACCCTCGAGATTGTTGCACCACTTTTTAAAGAAGTCATCCTGCTGGTTGCTCCGGGAGAATCTACAAAGGCAAAAGAGACCCTCTCTCTGCTTGTCAATAAATGGGACATAGCAGTAGTAGAGGACAGGGTACAGGCAAGAGGACCGCTCGAAGGTCTTTACAATGGTCTGTACCATATGAAAGAAGAATGGGGATTCCTTATGGGCTGTGATATGCCCTCCCCTGACCCGGATGTAATAAAAGGGATGAGCAGTTTCTGCAGCGTAAACAATGATGCCATTGTAGCTGAAAGGCAAGGATTTTTGGAACCTCTCCATGCATTCTATCGTAAAAACTGTATTGGAGCTGTTTCTGATGCCATGCTGCGCGGAGATAGAAAAATAAAACAGTTCTACAATGACATCAGGCTTACCGTGATCAACGAAAAAAAGCTCAAAGAATTCGGTGATGAAAGAAGCTCCTTTTTTAACCTCAACACCCCCCACGATGTGGAAAAAATGAAACTCAGCCAGGAAGTGAGATAACGATGAAGGAACTTGCAGATGGTTTCAAGCGTTTTGCAGCAAAGGCTGACAGGGATTTTTATGCCGATCTGGTCGCCGGACAGCGTCCTCATACCATGATGATCTCGTGCAGCGACAGCAGGATAATACCGGAACATATATTCGACGCAAAACCAGGAGAGATCTTCATACTCCGGAATGTCGGGAACCTCGCCCGGACAGAGGAATCTTCAGTGAGGGCATGCATAGATTATGCGGTCAAACATCTGAAGGTAAAAAGGTTGGCCGTGCTGGGGCACAACCAGTGCGGAGCTGTAAAGGCAACAGAAAATAAGGAGCACCTGGATACAGAAGGACTGAAAAAGTGGCTGGAACAGGAAGAATATGCGGGGCCAGATCTTGAAGGAGCCGAAAAGGCCCAGGCAGTACGTCAGCTCGCAAAATTGAAGGAATACCAGACTGTTAAAGAGGCACTTGAGGCTGGCCGACTTGAACTTTGCGCACTCTACTTCCACCTGGACCCCATCTCTATGGAAACTTATGAAGATGGAGAGTGGCGCTCTCTTTGATCTCAAAAGCCCGGCCCCCTCAGTTTACCCTTAGAGCATATATATATTAATTTTCATATTTTCCCAGTCCTATGTATAGAAACAGGGAAAAAGAGAGGAGATCAAAATGAAAAATTATAAGGAAATATTGAAAATGGCAGTTGGAAACGAAGTCGAGGCATTCGAGTTTTACAGGGACGCGGCAGCCAAGATGAAGGACCCCGCAATGAAAAAGACTTTTCAGGAGCTTGCTGACGAAGAATCAGGACACAAGGTGCTTCTTGAGGGTTATCTCAGCAACGAAATGAAGGATATGAAGTTCATCGATGAGAAGGATTACAAAGTCACTGAGACTGTCGAAGCCCCCCAGACCCTTTCCACCGATATGGCGTTCAAGGATGCCATTGCGCTTGCAATGAAAAAGGAACAGGAAGCAATGGAGATGTACCAGCAGTTCGCTGATGCCAGCGAAGAAGCCAAGCAGAAGGAGACCTTCCTTGAACTCGCAAAGATGGAAAAGGGACACAAGGTACGCCTCGAAAGCATCTACACCGACATTGCGTTTATAGAAGTCTGGTAAGATACCTCTAGACCTTAAAGAACGGATAAGCGCTCTGCCTTATGATCGGGCAGAGCGCTTTTTTATTAAAAACGTATCCTGATTTGATCCGAAAAAATTATCAGCCCCAGGGCCAGGAGATCCTTCTTCCGTCTTCTTCTTTTATGGCCTTTCTGATCTCCTCAAAGGTCGGTGCTTCAAGCATCATTTTAGTGCAGTTAGCTCTGGATATCGTCTCTAAAGTATGTGAGTCAGAGGATCTTATGAATGTCCTGCCCGGATATTTTTCCCTCCACATGGCAGCCTGGATCGAATCTATCCTCCAGGAGAGCTCAAAAGCGTCGGCAGGATAGTCGGCCGGCATAGGCCCCAGGGCGACAGGATAGGAAAAAGAGGGCCTGTCGACGTGGGCAAGTATCGCAAGACCTCCTATACTCTGCACCTTTGATACTATCTGATCTACTTCATATCCCGAACCCTGTATGAGGAGGGTCTCTTCTTCTCTCAGTATATTGTTGCAATGGTCCAGAACTACTTGATAGCCGAAATAGTCTACGTCGTTTTTTATCGGCAGCATCTTTTCCCAGAGCCAGGCTTTGTATAGAGTTGCGGTTTTGAAATCAGGAAAAACAGTAAGAATATGAATATCTTCTGCGCTCTGAGTCTCTATGCACGGCAGGACAAGAGGAACCCCCTCCGAAGCTTCGTGCACCGCGGGAAAATTGTCACAGGTGT
Source organism: Synergistetes bacterium HGW-Synergistetes-1 (assembly GCA_002839185.1). Classification (NCBI taxonomy): domain Bacteria; kingdom Thermotogati; phylum Synergistota; species Synergistetes bacterium HGW-Synergistetes-1. The sequence continues at coordinate 90,566 of PGXO01000007.1, forward strand.
TATGGTCAGCTATGCCGATTACATCGATACCGGCCCCTCTGGCAGCTGAAACTATCTCAGGCGCTCCCATATCCAGGCTTCCGCAGGGAGAAAGGGCCGTATGTATATGGAGGTCGACCCAGAAAGGCTTAAGCATATTTTATTATCCTTCTATACCAAGCTCCGAGAGCCTCATGCATGTTCCGAATATTGATTCGCTGACAGATGCCACGCAGATGTTTTCTGCCATGCACCGATCGATGAGATCTGCAGGGGCCTTTCTGTCCGAGGCCAGTATTATGATCGGAATATCCTTTAATACCGCTACAGCTGCAACATTCAGGTGGGCCTGTATCGTTATCCAGGCAGAACCCTCTGATACTGTGCCCATTATGAAGCTGAGCAGGTCTCCGGCCGCAGCCTTAGTCACATCTCTTTCAGGGTCGCCTGCTGCCTGCACATCAGCGTTCAGTTTTTCGCATAGGTCCTTTATCTTCAACTTTTTCCTCCCTTTCTCTTAAGCGTGTGGGGCTGGGATTCTGAGAGTTTTACGATTTGACATGCAAGTGCAGAGATACCCTCTCTGAGCTTAAAGATACAGTCTGTCACAGAACCGTGCCCCCTGACTATTTCCTCTGCCATTGCCTGGCATGAGGGCCTGCCGCAGGATCCGCAGTCGATATGGGGAAGGCCACTATAGATCTCCTTCATCTGCTGCAGTTTGACCATGGCATCTGCTACGTTATCAGAAAGAGGAAGGCGGGGACGTGGCTGATATTCGTTAGTAACAGGCCATATGTCCATTGTGAAGAGTTCCTCCGCCCTTGATAGTTCTTTAGGAGTGATGTTCCATTCTGTCTCGATGCTGCCAAGGCGGAGGTTTGCAAGAAAACGCGAATCCGCAGTTCCTACTCCGCCGACGCATCCTGTGTCGCAGACACGACATTCGATAAAATCAACGCCTCGCAGCCTTCCCAGCTCAAGTTCCTGAAGTGTGTCAAGCGTATTCCTCATGCCCGATACTGCAAGTATAGTCAGTTTTTTGTCTGAAAAGGCCTGGACGTGCCTTGATTCTCCACCGCGCCGCGCCCACTGTATCCACCTGTTGTTCCTTTTCCTCGGTGCAGATTCGTTTTCGACATTTATGTCGCCTTCAGCCATTATGCTCCTTGCTACCTTCCTGACCGTTACTGCGTTCGTAAGCGGAGAAACTCCTTTGCCGTGCGGTTCCCTGACCATGGTTATCTTGGCTGGACAAGGGGCAAGAAGGGTAAGGGGCGCATCACTGTTGGTCCTCATCCTCCATAATGTTGCAGCGATCTCAAGGGGAGAAAGTACCGGGACTACCCTTGAAAGCAATTCCGGAAATTTAGTCTGGATGAGTCTGAGAACAGCGGGGCAGTATACTGATATGAGCGGCAGAACGGTCCTGGATGACCTGTTGATGAGCTGCGCTACAGCGTAGGCTGCCAGGTCAAAAGCATCCTCAGCTTCATCAATGAGGATCTTGAAGTCAAGTGACATGAGAACGTCTTCGAGGTTGTCAGGTCTGCCATAATGGCTGAACTGCGAAAAAAAGACCGGATCGGGAACTAATGTCGTTCTGGATGATTCTTTTATCCTGTTCCAGTCATCTTCATATATGCCAAGAGCAGAACGGGAGCAAGAACGCAGACATTCTCCGCAGTCTATGCAAAGCTCCTCTATGATGCTGATTTCTCCGTCAACTACACGAATAGCCTCTGTAGGACAGACTCTGATACAGTTGACACATCCCTGGCATGCCTCTTTTGAGATTTTTATACTATGTTCCATGCGGTTCGCTCCTCCGTAACAGCCGGCATATAGCTGGAGATCTGGTAACGGCTGGATTCAATAACTGCATATCGGTGGTCCGTAACTGAAATCTGTCTGATTTGAACAGTATAACAGCCGGAACCTAAAGTAAAAAATAGCATGTTTGGTATGAACGAGCTTATTGAAGGATTCTTGTCCGGTAGCTATTTGTTGAAAAATACAGTTGATATCAATTTGGTCCCAACACCGGGAGTAGATTCTATTTCAAAAAGATCCGAATTCCTCTTTATATTCGGAAGCCCCATCCCGGCACCAAACCCCATTTCTCTAGCCTGGTTCGAAGCAGTGGTATATCCCTCTGTCATGGCCTGATCGATATCAGGTATTCCGGGCCCTTCGTCCTCAGTTGATATTTCAAGCTTGTCCTCTGATATGACGGCTTTCAGGATCCCGCCGTTTGCGTGGATCACAAGGTTTATTTCTGCTTCGTATGCAATTACAGCAGCTCTTCTGCATACATCTGACTGTATGCCAAGCATTTTGAGGGTGTTTTTTATATTATTAGAGGCAGTACCTGCCACCATGAAGTTGTTGCCCTCTATCCTGTATTCCATACATACAGGAGCAGCCATACTGTTATGCCTCCCGAGGCTGTGGAACGTAACTTGGTTTTACACCCGCTGCATACAGCCTTCCGCAAACCTCATATAGGCTATATTTGGACAGAAGTACGGGTATTCCGCTTTCCTTCGCAAGATTCACTGTCTCTTCGAGCGGGATCTTACCCCTGACGAATACCACGGCAGGAAGATCAAGCATCTGCGCTGTCCTGACTATCTGAATATTGGTAAGGCCAGTAAGGAGAAGGGAGCCGGGAGAGCAGAAGGCAAGGACATCGCTCATCAGGTCGCAGGCATATGCAAATGGTACTGTTATCTCGCTCAGATCCCTGTCAGAGGTTATGACCTCAGCATTGATCAGCTCAGCCAATTCTTTTAAATTCATATTAAACATCCTCCTATAGAATTAATCTATATTTTAATTGTTATAGCATTTGATAACAATTTTACAGCCTTGCGCAAAAAATAACAAGCTTTACAAAATATGACTGTTTGCACTCTTTTTTAATATTTTTACATTCAAAATACTAAGTAATACAGTTTATTCTTATCTTAGAATAAATTTTTATCGATCTTTCTCTTTCGTCATTTGTGAGATTGGAATAGATTATCCCTCCCATTTTATCTCGTCCAGATTTTCCTTGATATGTTCCCTGAGCCAAAGGCCGACTTCTACAGAACGGAGCATCTCCCTGTCTCCATCGAGGGCTTCTATTATCTCATCCGTGTCCAGTACAAATTCCCCTGAATCTGTTTTATGTCTGTACGTCCAGTGTATCTCCGGGGAACCCATAATGAGCGTCATCAACGTGGCAGGGATGTCTCCGAGGGGAGGCCTGTCTATGCTGCTCATTCTGAAGGTCGCGGTCGTTTTTGTGCCCTTTCCGGGTTTTGAACTTATGGCAAGTCCGCCTCCGCAGAGTTCTGCAGACTGCTTGAGGAAGGGCAGTCCCATACCGACCCTTCTCGTCGTCCTTGTTGTCGTGAAGGGATCAGTCACCTTTGCAATAAAATCTTCGGTCATGCCTTTTCCGTTGTCCTCTACCGAGAAAATAAGTCTATCCGCAGATCTCTCTTCCAGGATCTCGATCCTTACCTCTGTACCGCTTGCCATAACGCTGTTTTCTGCTATATCCAGCACATGTGCGGAAAGATCTTCAAGCAATTTTTTCACCCTCCGATATTTTCTCTTCTGAGTTAAATTTTATCCGTTCCGGAGCGCTGTATACGTTGAATCTTCCGTTCCTGGCAAAACCAATCAGTGTCATATTACAGCGCCTCGCAGCATCCGCGCCGTTTGCTGTCGCAGCTGATATGCTCGCCATGACGGGTATTCTGGCCCCTGCCCCTTTAAGTACCATGTCCTCCGGCAGACGTCCTGACGTTATTAGCACAGCGTCACTCGTTTTTACGTTGTTTTTCAATAGCCATCCGATGGCCTTGTCGACCGCATTGTGCCTCCCCACGTCCTCAGTCCTAAAAAGTCTTTTGCCCTCAGGAGATACAAGGGCAGCGACGTGCACGCTTCCCGCCTGCCTGAAGAGAGGTGCTTCCGCTATCCAGTCAATGCCGGACATGATCGCGTCAAAGGAGATCTGCCATTCGAGAGGAAGGAACGAAGGATCGTTATTATCCCTTTCTTCCTGCAAAAAAGCCCCCGACGCAGTGTGAAGGAATCTGGATTCCAGTTTCCAGCCCTCTATTTTGTTTGCTCTTTCAACTATTATTCTGCTGTCGTCAATTTTAATAGATCTTATATCGTTCATGCTTTCTATCATCCGCCTGCAGTAGAGGTTTCCTAGCGCCCACAACTCTTCCTCTCCCGGCGTGAATATCACAATAGCTTCCCGAGAACCGTCAACTTCAAGGATGATTCGTTTTTCGACGATCATATCATCATCGATCTTTTTAACGGTCCCGTCGCTGAACATTCTCGTAATATCTTTTTTTACAGTACGGTCATCCATCCATATGCCCCGCTTTCTGCTTTTGGTCTGATCAACTGCCGCTTACATTTTACTACACCATAGGTCTTTAATTTTTGCACACATCAGAGATGATTTAGACTATACTACTCTTTGTCTTTATTCCTCGGAGCAACCGTCTGACAATGAACATTTCTGCCATGCCGAAACGATAACTGAAAGAAGAGATCCTTTTATGTCCGAAAATAGTACATCCAGTATCAAAGCTGCGAGGTTCAACGATTATCTGATCATCCTTACTGCCATTACGATATGGAGTGCGAGTTTTGCTGGAATGAAGGTCGCCCTCGAACAGGCCCATCCTATGGTAGTACTCTGGATGAGGCTTGGCCTCTCTATCCCTTTCCTCTTTGTGGGATCGTACCTTCAGAAAACATTCCGTCTCCCTGAAAGACATGAACTATGGCCCCTTCTCATCATGAGCTTCCAAGGTATATTCCTGGTTTTAGGTCTCCAGAATTACGCAATGAAAACTGCCAGCGCCTCTACCGCAAACTGGATCATAATCTGCTCTCCGGCCTTTGTGGCTCTTTTAGGATGGCTCTTCCTCAAAGAAAAAATATCCCACATGGGCTTTGCCGGATTATTGATTTCAGCAGCCGGAGTAATGTTAGTACTTCGCCTGGGTTCAGCCGGTGCAGTCCGGACATCAGGATCATTCGGGACGATCGGAGATCTGCTGATACTTTTTTCGTCGCTCAATTGGTCCATATTCCTTGTCTTTTCCAAAAAAGTCCTGAAGGATGACCTTCCTTACAGCTTCGTCCTTTTCTGGGAGATGTTTTTCTCCTTTATTTATGCAACATTAGCAGTACTGCTTATGGGATACGATATCTCTGTCATTGGATCGTTCAGCCCGAAAACCTGGACCGCAGTGGCATTTCTCGGCGCGGGCGCCTCTGCAGCAGCATATTTTTGCTGGTTTCATGGCCTTTCTGTGCTTCCCGTATCAAGGATAATTGCCTTTCAGTTCTTACAGCCATTTGCCGGGGCGATAATTGCATACCTGCTGCTTGGTGAGCGTTTCACGGTATGGCTCTTTGCCGGAGGCATAACAATAATGTATGGGGTCTACCTCGTTAACAGAAAATAGACCGGCTGACTGAAGCACATGGACCGGCCCAAAAAAGTTGATCTGGATATCCCTGCTTAAAACAGGAGGATGAAATATAGCAATGCCTGAAATAACTGAAATAATAAAAAAGAACCTCCGGACCCGTGATGCCTCTAATTATGCTTACGCGATGATACTCGCAACAGTGACCATTTGGGGAGGCAGCTTTGCTTCAACAAAATATGCCCTCGCACAGGCTGAGCCTATGGTGATCCTGTGGCTCCGCCTTGCCATTGCAATGCCGGTCCTCTTAGCTGGGATATTATGTGAGAGATCGATCCGCCTGCCCTCTAAAAATGAAGCCGTCGCGCTTTTTCTCATGGGCTTCCAGGGCATCTTTTTCCATCAGGCTATACAAGGTTATGCAATGAAGACGGCAGGAGCTGCAAACGCAAACTGGATGATGATAGCAACTCCGGCTCTTGTCGCGATATTAGGCCGGATATTTTTAAAAGAGAAGATCTCCGGAAGAGGAATCTGCGGGATGATACTCGCTGCAGCAGGGGTCACTCTCGTTATCGGACGCGGAACGGTCATTACCGCAAATTCCGGAGGTTTCGGAAGCATAGGAGATCTTATCATGCTCCTTTCCGTTCTTAACTGGGCGATCTTCCTGATCGTTTCAAGGAGAGTGCTCAAAAAGGACCTCTCTCCGGCATTCGTAATATTTTGGGAAATGCTCTTTGCCCTTATTGTGGCAACGCCTTTCGTAATATTCATAGGCAGCGATTTTTCGGTCATCCCATCTTTCTCCTCGGGAACCTGGGCGGCCCTGATCTTTCTGGGAGCATTTTCATCTGCCCTGGCCTATATCTTCTGGTTCAAAGCCCTTTCTGTCTTCACAGTTGCCAGGGTCGCAGTCTTCCAGTTCCTTCAGCCGATAGCCGGGGTCGTAATATCTTATTTCCTGGTAGGGGAAAGATTCACCCCCTGGCTGTTTGCCGGAGGGGCGATGATACTATGCGGGGTCTGGCTGGTCAATAAGAGGTAATCCACCGTTTATAGCTTAGATCCTGATAAATAAGCAGTGGTAGCTGCACTTAATGACCGCGGACCGGGACCGGGGTTTTTTATAGCTAAAGTCAGATAAAGTCACCATCTTTATACTCTTTTTTTTGATGTAGAACTTGGTCTTTGGTAATAAAAAAGGGAAAAGAATAACATTCTCCTACCCTCATATAAATTTTATTCACACTTTTACTGTTGCTTTGAAAAAAGATGACTTTCGATCAGTTCCCTGATATTACCTCTTTTACACCTTTTTTCAGAAGCCAGTCCCTGGCCCTGTCGCATATATCTCCCTGTAGGATAACATTTCCGTTCTCGACAAAAGATCCGCAGCCGAGACCTTTCCTCATATCTTTGGCAAGCTGGTCCCTGTCTATGTTTGAGTCCTTCGGAACGATCACGGCAGTCACAGTCTTTCCTCTGCGGCCGGCTGTCTGTCTCTGGAGAGAGACCCTGGATAGACGTGATATGCCGTTCTCGTTTTCTTTTTCTGAACCAATACTTTTGACTTTGCCTGTTTTTTCCTCTGAGACCGGGGGAAGCGGTCCGTCTTTGTTCCCGTCTCCGCCAAAGATCACTCCTATCGACAGGCCCAGGCTTTCATCAGCCCCAAGTGTAAAGCCTTCCCCTGATGTAAGTTTTCTTTTCTTTTTCACTGTCGACATTTTCCAGTCCCTCTTTTTTGGCTTAAAATAGGAAAAGATACTTTGCTTCGCCTTTAATGATTATATACTTTGGGGGCCTGTTGAATGTCAGAGACCCGGCACTTTGCAGTAAATTTTACTTCAGCACTCAAGATGCTCGGGAAGACTCCGGGTGGGGGAATCCTCGAACTGCGGAATGGGGCAGGTGCTTTTGCGACCGGGATGCCTTTTGCCGGAGAGAATTATGCTCTGTTTGACAACTGCTCATCGGAGGAAGAGGCTGCTCGTGTACTTGGCTTTTTTGAGGACAGAAATTTGCCTTTTATTTCCATGCAGCTTCCGGAACTGAAAAACGAGGTTTCAGGAGCACTTGAAAACAGAGGCCTTTCCATCCGGGCAGAATATATTGCGATGTCAATAAGGATCTCTTTTTCAGGAAGAGAGCAGGATCAGCATGTTAAGAGAGTTACAGACAGATCCGGTGAAATAGAATGGGCGGAAGCAGCCTGGACTGGATTTGGCGGTGAACTTCCGGTCCCGGACAGCTACAATAATTTTGCGGCCTATCTGAGCAGCTGTTCGGATAACCGCCTATACTACCTTGAAAAAGAGGGGATACCTCTCTGTTCCGCACTGCTGCATTCGGCTGACAGGACCTGCGGCCTATATTACTTTGCAACAAGGCCGGAGGCAAGAAGGCAGGGGCTGGCAGCAAGGCTCATGGACTCCCTGGCTGACCATGCTTCTCATTTTTCTGAGAATATGGTCCTGCTGGCCACTGAAATGGGCGCCAAGATGTACAAAAACTACGGATTTACAGAACTGATGAGAGTTTCTGTCTTATCCGGATCCGACGATATCTGATCTTAAAAATGGACGAAATCTTGAAAGGGGATCATATAATGGACAAACTTGAGAAATTCTGGAGAGACGCTCCGGGTGGATTTACCGTCTGCTCAGAGACCCGGGTAACAAAAAACATGGTGCTGAACGCGATAATTGACGGTGCGAAGGATCTTGAAATGCTAAAAGCAGCGATCCCCCTCTGCTCCGATGATACATGCGCATCAAATAACCCTTCAGGGGAGGGATGTTCTGAAAACGCCCGAGTCCTCCTATCAATATACGCTCCTGTATATGAGTTCATGAAGGAAGGGCATTCCCACGATCATGAGCATGATAAGGGATGCGGAAATAAGCCTTCCGCAAGCTGCGGAAGCTGTAAGCTGTGCCAATAATAATTAAAAACATCAAAAAAACAGGGAGCTGAATATGCAGCCCCCTGTTTTTTTATTATAGCTTTTCTATTTTTAATGCGGCTTCTTTCAGCCACCCTGAATTTTCATCTTCTATCTCTCCGGCATCGCAGAGGGCGGCGATCTCCGAACTAACAGGTATGCTTGCAAGGAACTCTATGCCGTGCTTCTCAGCTGTCTCCCTTACCCGGCTTTCCCCAAAGATCTTGATCTCCTTCCCGCAGTCGGGACAGATGACCGAACTCATGTTCTCTACTATCCCAAGTATAGGCACATTCATCTGTTCTGCCATACGGACGGCCTTCTCCACTATCATTGAGACAAGTTCCTGCGGAGAAGATACTATGACTATCCCGTCGACGGGAAGCGACTGGAAGACCGTAAGGGGAACATCTCCAGTTCCCGGAGGCATGTCAACAAACATGTAATCGACACCGGACCAGATAACATCGCTCCAGAACTGTTTTACCACGTCTGCAACAGCCGGACCCCGCCAGATGACAGGGGTCGTCTGATCCTCCACTAGAAGATTTATCGAAATTATGTCTATGCCTGTTCTAGTCGTTACCGGGATAATGCCTGATTCGTTTGCCTTTGCCAGACCTGAGAGCCCGAACATCTTTGGTATCGAGGGACCTGTTATGTCAGCATCCAGAATGGCCGACTGATGGCCCATTTTCTGCATCTGCACAGCCAGAAGGGATGTTATTAAAGATTTTCCGACCCCTCCCTTTCCGCTTACCACTCCTATGACCTTCCTTACGCTGCTGAGGGGATTAAGCTTGACTTTGAAATCGAAGGGCTGTGTTCTGGAAGTGCATTCCTCTCCGCAGCTCCCACATTCATTTGTACAATTCTCATGTTCGGTCATCTTCTGCATCTCCTTGTTTTGAGTTCATCTCTCCACGCCGGAAACGACAATGGCTGCATTCCTTTTTACCTTTGCAGCGGGCCTCCGACAATTCGAAATGTCCTCCGTCTATATGGATCTCCCTGCCTCTGCAGAGAGCCTCCGCTACTTTTTTGTGCGCAGAGTAAAGTATCCTCTGCAGCGTTCCTCTTGATATATTCATCAAGCTTGCAGCTTTGTCCTGGTCCATAGATTCAAGGTCACAAAGACGCAGCGACTCGACTTCCTCGATGGTAAGGACAGTCACATCCTCTGCGCTGCCTTCGGGAATAAAGCGCAGGGTTTCAGGTATGCTGCATACTCTTCTGCATTTGACCTCTCTCGGCAAGTCCATTCTCCTTTAATGTGCATATGCACACTTGAGTGAATATATTCCTCTGATCAGAATACGTCAAGGATCATTTATATAAATCATTACATGTCAATGCACTATGGCATCTAGATGGCACGTTAGTGTAAACACATATATAACATGAGACCCCTTATGCATTCAGTAACAAGAGTCTCATTACTGATGACAGTTTTTAATTTTCTGTGTATTCTGATAACCAGAAATCGCCCCGTCCGCTTTTAGAAATTGATTATTCCGATCAACAGAAATCAAGGTACACGGCAACGAGTTCCAGATTCCCGTATCGCAGTTTCAGTTACAAGGCGGCGTAAGTCCGGATCTGCTACAGCACCCGGAGCGGGGCGATTTAAGATAACAAGAGGGGGCTCTCGTAAGAGAGTCCCCCTCTTTATTTGCTTGCAATTGGGGCATCTAGGAGCGTTGGCTTAGCATAACGATGGTGAAGCTGCAACAAATACTGTCGCGTGAAGCCGTTGTGAAGCAATGGTGAAACGGTTGTATTAAATCAAAAACAAGAATCTAAGCCCCTTCTCGTCGCCCCGGTATGCACCTGAGCCGAGGTCCATTGTTTTGACTTTGATTCCGATATCTTGGCGGACATAAAACGAGGATCTGTGGATCCCGGCTCAAGCCCATACCGGGAAGACGGCGAGGTGCAATTGGGGCAGAGAACGGATGATAACGACGCAATGCGAAGCGGACACTCGTGAAGGCGTATACCAATACGTCGAAGCGAGGGTCCGCAAGCCTTGCTAAGTTAGCGCTAAGCTTTTAAGGTATTCGCGATGTCCCCTCCAATATCGCAATTGGGGCAGATCGGGGATGATAGCGACGCAATATGTGATGCTTCGAGCCGAGACCAGCTATCAAAAGTCAATAGGTAATTAGAAAATAATTAAAAAGCAATAGGTATCATGACAAGTAAATATAAGTGGCAACAACAGATCCGGGA
>PGXO01000008.1:0-87928 GCA_002839185.1 Synergistetes bacterium HGW-Synergistetes-1
CCTGAGCCAGGATCAAACTCTCCGTTTGATTCTGGTGTGCTTTCCATATATCAATTCTGTTAGGTCTTGATATACGTCTCAGTGCTGGCTTACTTCTATATTTCTCTTCTCGGCTTTTATCCGCTGATCCATTATTATTTCACAGCGTTTCCATGCCACGGACATGATCCGTAAACCTTATCCGTACTTTTGCTTTTCCCTCTATTCAACTGTCATGGTGCGCGTTGCTGTCTTCTGTAAACTCAGTCGCGAACGACATCGTCGGAAGCGCAACAGGAGGTAGTATATGACTCCTCTCAAAATTCGTCAAGCACTTTTTTAGGTGTTTTTTGAAGTTTTTTTATTAGGACACACGGGCTCGTGAATCTAACAACTGCCCACGATTTCAGACTCTCACAACTCAATGTAAACAGGCACTTTCACATTTTTACCAGTGAAAGCGCCGAATTATTTTATGAAATTCATTTTTTTCCGCGTATATTTAACGGGTGATTTCATGTTTTTGATTTTGGAATGCGGTTTCCCTGCCATAATTATTTTCAAAACTGCTAGAATATACTAAATGAGAGGTGATAGATTTGAAGCATCGCGTCATTCTTGCAGACGATCATAAGCTCTTTATAGAAGGCATAGCTGGGATGCTATCTTCTGTTGAAGAAATAGAAATCGCGGGGAAGGCACATACCGGAAAAGATGCCCTTCTGATGACTTTAGACAAGAGACCCGACCTTGTTATCTTGGATATAACCATGCCTGACATGTACGGCATTGAGGTAACAAGAAAGATTAAGGCAAAGTTTCCTGATGTGAGAATACTTATACTGTCGATGCACCTTGATCTGAGAATGATAATCGAGGTCCTGCAGGCAGGTGCTGATGCCTATATATTAAAAGATTCAGAACCGTCAGAATTGATAACAGCAGTAAAAAATGTACTGGAGGGAAAGATGTACCTGAGCTCCAAGGTGATCAAACTGCTTGTAAAGGATTACATCAGCAAGCACAGCGTCCCCGTATCTTTAGAACAGTTGAAGGATCTTTCTGCGCGGGAACGTCAGGTCCTCCGACGAATCTCGGAATCGAAAAGCATGAAAGAAATCGCGGAAGAACTGCACATAACCCGCAGCACCGTTGACACCCACAAGGCAAATCTTATGCGCAAACTCAGATGCGACAACACTAACGAGCTTATCCGTTTTGCCATGAGGGAAGGTATCGTGGACCTCGATGAATGAAGAAAACCGAAAACAACAAATACTTGATGCAATATTTTCTAGCATCTTTGACCCTGTAGCAGTTTACAGAGTCGTGAAGGGACGTTCGGACAAACCGATCGATCTTGAGTATGAACGCATAAACGATGCTTACCTCAATTATTATCTTACCCGTAAGGGCTTTATCAAAAGAGACGACGTTATAGGCCGTCTATACACAGAAGTCTGGGCAGGGGAGGAAAACAGCGGTTGGGAGGAGTTGATGCTTCGAGTCGCATCTGCAGACTGTGCATGCTTCAACGAATCGACCAACCGTTATGAAAACTCGGGATATTTTGAAGGACAAAGCAGCATGAGCCCTGGTTATTACCAGATGTTCGCTTTTTCCCCGATCATTGGACATGTTATCTCAATATTCCGAGACATGTCCGACCTTCACATCGCGACAAAAGATCTCAGCATAAAGGAAAAAGAGCTTATCAAGTCACGGGAAGGACTTAGAAAACTCACGACCAGCCTTACTCTTGCCGAAGAAAAGACAAGACGCTACATTGCGACAACACTGCATGATACTCTGGGTTACTCAATGGTATCGCTCTTTCATGCCATAAAAGAACTGAAATCTTCAGACCTTAGCCTTTCTGAAAAAGAAAAAAAGCTTGATCGGATAACATCTGACATGGAAAAACTTATAGATGATACAAGGGCTTTTACTTTTTCAATAAGCCCTCCCCTGTTATATGAACTCGGGCTCGACGCAGCACTTGCCTCGCGATGTGAAAGCATTAGGAATACCACCGGCATAGACTGTCTCTTCTGCACTCACGGAAACAAAAGGAAGATCCCGGAGGACACAAAGGTCCTTCTTTACCAGATGGCTCACGAACTCCTTGTTAACGTAACAAAGCATGCAAATGCAAGTAAAGTGCTCGTTCAGACTAGATGGGGAGCAAAAAAAATCCAGCTACTGGTGGAAGATGACGGCATAGGTTTTACCAACGGCACCTTCGAGCAAAAGATCAAAGAATTTTCAGGGATGGGACTTTTCAGCATCAGAGAAAGACTGAAAACAATGGGCGGCAAGTTCGATATCGTTTCGGTCCAGGGTAAAGGAACGACCGTCAGTATTCTGGTCCCTATAGAACAGCGTGGTCAGAAGTCTGATTGAGGATTAAACTCATCTGCCCCTTTTGCCAGTTAAACATAGCGATATCCTTAGTTATATTTACTGGTTATCCCTGTAAAGAATCATATTCTACTCGATTCCCGTCTCCCTGCTGCTTTCATATAATGGATCATAGAAATAAAGCAGCCATGACGGCATAAGAGGGAGGAGCTCTAATGGAAAAAAATATCATTGTACCTGCTGTAATTGCCTGCATTGCCCTTATCTCGATCCTGATCACGATGTTTAAAAAGGAAAGCTAGAAGAAAATCATCTGTTCGGATAGAGAATGATATACACCCTGTTTGATAGATATATATAGATCAAGGCAATTAAACTGATAACAGCTGTCTGCCATAGACAGCTGTTATTCTTTTGTAAAAGGATGGAGGATCCGGATCAGTTGGGTCTGAAGATAAAGAAGACGGCACCCACCATGCATAGTGATGCCCAAAGATAGTTGATCGTGAGTTTTTCTTTCATCACAAAGAAGGTAAAGGCGGCAAAGACACACATAGTTATTACCTCCTGCATGATCTTCAGCTGAGGGAGAGTATATATTTGATGCCCTAGCCTGTTGGCAGGGACCTGGAAACAGTATTCGAAGAAGGCTATTCCCCAGCTTACAAGTATTACAAATATCAGGGGTTTTGCGTTCATGTGCTTTAGATGACCATACCACGCGTAAGTCATAAAAACATTTGATACGAGGAGAAGCAAAATGGGGACGAGGCTTCGCGCCAAATTAGGACACCATTCCTTTCTGATTTTGTTCCGGTAGATTATATATCCAAATCATTCAGAATGGTGACGACAGGAGGGAGCTGAACCATTAAATGTTGAAAGCTGGGCGGATCCATGCCTGCATTGTTCATTCAATACTATCCGCAGCAGCCTGAACCTCCGCAGGATGGACCTTCTCCGTCTTTATTCCCGTTAAACATCCCCATGAGTACCGCGTAAGCACAGCCAACTCCGCTTTTTACTGTGATTGCGGAGACAGGGCAATTCATCGAACAAGCTCCGCATTCCATGCACATGTCTATGTCGTTGATCGCGGCTTTGTTATTCTTTAAGATGAAGACAGCATGCGGACAGACGATCTCGCACATTCCGCACCCTATGCATTTGTCCGTGTCAAGTTTTAATGTAGCAACGTTCTTTATATACTTAAGCCCCATTTGCCTTCTCCTTTACCATTATTAAATAAAATATGAAACTATCCTTACCATGATCCCCGCAGACAGGGCGGTCACAATAAGGGGAAGTGAGGTCTTCATCTCTTTTTCCACTCCCGACAGCGACGTATAGGTCGACGAGCCGGTAAAGTTCATTGTGAAAAAAGCTGACAGTGACGGCAGGATCAACAGATAAGAAACGAGCTGCAGCCAATTGGCACTCCCTTTGGAAAATAAAAAGAAGACTACGGATATGGCCCATATGAGCCCTGTTATCATTCCTTTAAAGGAAAAAGCCCTTCCCGGTAACCAGGGAAGAAGAAGCGGAGATGCAAAAGTGCCTATGAAGACGGAACCAAGCAGTCCAAGGTAATCTGCCCTTTCAACCGGCAGGATACCTAAAGCAGAAAGAACTGCCATCGCTCCAAATACCTTAAGCATCAATTCCATTGCGATCACGATCTCCATCGGTGTCAGGACAAGCCTGTCAATAAGAGAAAACCGGACTTTCCGCATTGATTGCTTTACCGTCATTGCGTTATCAAGGAAATAGGGAATGTCTTCCGACCTTATAGGTCCGTATGTAACTTTGAAACCGCTCTTTTTTCTTGCTTCGTGGGCAGAAACGCCTGTCGCACCAAGCTGCGGCAGGATAAGTTCCCTGTGGGTCACTTTTTCCCTAAGTCCTGTCTTATCGATGCGGGCGACAAGTTCATCGGTACCGAATGTCCCTTTGCCTGCAGCACACCAGACGTTTATTCCCTCTGTATCCAGGACAAGGAGCCATATATCTCTTCCGGCAAGATTTTCCCTTACCCTGTCAACGGTCATTTTATAATTGGAAGTCACCAGAACAGGAGAATGTCCATCAGGACATCCCATGGCGTATAGTCCGGCTTTCATTGAGTGATCCATCCTTCCGATCCCCCATCTTGCCTTCCATGAGCCCAGTCTGTCCTTAATTGTGAGCGAAGCAGAAAGAGTTTGGTTTTCGCTGCAGCAAGCTGCCATTAGCGGTCACGCTTCTTTGTCTGAAAGTATTGTATAGCTTGTTTAGATCTGCTATTTGGCACTACGGTCGTTAATATATACCTCATATAGATGTTTGTCAATGTATTAAATTTCAGTTTTGTGATGCTACAATTATGAGATTATATAAGTCATTTTTTGAAATAGAAATACTTAGCACAAATGGGAGGGTCTGCAATGCAAAACAACGAAAATAAAGTTATGATCAACTGCACCGGCAAACCAAAGGTCGCTTTCGTATGCGTACATAACTCCTGCAGAAGTCAGATAGCCGAAGCTCTTGGCAAAAAGTTGGCGTCTGAGATATTTGAAAGCTATTCGGGGGGCACAGAATTAAAAGACCGGATCAACCAGGACGCTGTGCGACTCATGAAGAGTATCCACGGCATCGACATGGAAAAAGACCAGTACTCGAAACTGATATTTGATATCCCCGACCCTGATGTCGTGATAAAGATGGGCTGCAATGTGACATGTCCGCCAGTAGAAGGCGCCTATGAAGAAGACTGGGGACTCGATGATCCAACGGGAAAGGAAGACGAAGTCTTCATCGAGGTTATAAACACAATAGAGAGAAAGATATTAGAACTAAAAGAAAAGATCTCCTGCAAATGATAGAGCGAAGGTCGGGAATTGCTTCCCGGTCGCTTTTTTATTTTTGGCAGAAGTCATTCGCGTCGCAGCACTTGGTATCGAAGTGAATACATTCTTTGCCGGCGTCTGTTGAAATATTATTAATAAAGGAAATAAGTTCAGAGAACTTCTCTCTGTTCAATGAATAATGGGTCCATTTTCCGTCCTTTCTCGGCACTACCAAACCTGACCTGCAAAGGATCTTCATATGGTGTGAAAGAGTGGGCTGGGAGAGGCTGAAAGCCTCAAGGATGGTACAGGCACAGAGCTCACCGCATGAAAGCATATCTACTATCATTATTCTGTTCGGGTCGGATAAAGCCTTAAAAAACAAGGAATGTTCATCATGATCATTCATTCTTCCGTCTCCCCCTGTGAGCATATTTGCACTTGTCAATATTATACCGACTAGGGAGAGAAATGGTTACTAATATTTAGTAATCACTTTACAAACAGAGCGGATCTTCGTCTTATGAACCGGAGCTAATCTTCTCGGCATTTTCATACAATTCCTTTATCTCTTCTTTTCTTCCGAGTTTTGTAAGCAACAGTGCGATAATTATTATTCCGGGTATATCGACAAGAAGTCTCGTAAGTGCAAAGGATGCCCCCAGTGACTCAAATTCAAAGAGGACCATAGGTATTTTGGTTGTAGACCATGCACCTATGAAGATCATTACGTTCGAAAAACTGACTCCCTTTTTCATGAATACAGCTGCAACAGGAAACGCCGCATAGAGCGGGCCTGCAGCGGCAGAGCCAATGAATAGGGACAACAGCACTCCCTTGATCCCCGACCCCTCTCCCATGTATCTGACCATGCTTTCCCTTGGGACCCATACATCAAGGAGTCCCAGAAGAACAAAAACCGGCGGGATTATGAAGAGCATTTCGAGAAACGAGCGTGCAGAAATTGAGATCGCCTTAATTCCGATGCCCCTGTTGAAGATCGTCAGCAGGCCGACACATACAAGCACAATAAGGAAACCTCTGTATCTTTTTATCATATTGACCAAGTCAGCCGACCACCTTTCCAATTACATAAGCCACAAAGAAAGAAAAGATGAAGGCCATAAAATTCCTCAGGAGGGTCATCTTTTTCCCAAAATATTTAATTTCCACTGGAATTGTTACAACTCCAACCATCATCAGGGTCGATATAAAAGCACCTATCTGCATATATCCTGCGCCTGCCTGCAGAAGGAGTGCGGCCGTAGGGAAAGCAACAAAACCCGGAATCAGTGTTATCGATCCGACCGTTGCGGCCAGGATCACTCCCACCCAGCCTGAATTTTTTCCTATGAGCTTTGATATCGTTTGCGGGTCAAGCACAGCAAGCATGACACCAACAAACAAGATCACCACTAAAAATTCAGGAAGTATGTTGTCAAAAGCTTTCCATCCCTTTTTTAGAGCCATACTCGTCTTTTTTCTGTCTTTGAAAAAAGATAGCAGAAGCAACACTATCGTTATTCCATAAAGGAGATAAGAGTCCAAAATCACACCTCCGTCATGTATGCTTGTGTGTACATGATAGCTTTAAAAGGAAAATTAACAAGAAAGCCCCCGCGTGCCCGGGGACTTTATAACTCAAAACAGACATAAGCTCAAATTGAAAAGCAACTGTTATTTTTAATCTTGCTGTTTTAATCCCATCTCTTTAAAGGCCGCTTCCAGCTGTTCTTCAGTCAACCCTCCCTGATGAACTGTAAATGCTTGTTCCTGTGTCTCCTGGTTGATATAACCTATGACGTCAAATGGAGGATTTGCTTCCTGGGCCAGCGGACTTCCGTCAGAGTTGAAAAAAAACTGTGTCGGTATCAGCTGAACCGGAAATTTTTCTGCCAGTTTTGGATTTTTCCAAACATCTACAAATTTTACGATCACCTTGCCCTGATACTTTTTATTCAATTTTTCAAGTACAGGAGCCATCTTTTTACATGGTACACAGCTGTCGGCACCAAAATCAATAAGTATCGGCAGACCGTATGATTTAAGTTTCTCCATGTCTAAAGTTTCTGTTTTCAAGGCAAAATCAGAATTTACAGCAGCCACATCATCGTTAATACTTTTTATGTTTTGCTGTTTATAAACATATATCGCAAAGATCGCAACAATAACTATAGAAACTATTATTAATTTCATTGACATTGATTTTCTTTTATCTTTATCCAAAAATATTCCTCATTTCAAGTCGGGATTTGTTGATCTAACGGATCTTAATGGCAGTCAGTCATAGAATTCGATTTGTATATTAGCAGCTGCATAATCAAGATGGTTTATACTTACCTGCATTTTATGATATGCGATTTTGGGGTACCATAAACTGCTCATGACTATCAGCTTCCGCTTATTTTATTTACTGATAGCAAAACCACTGATCCTGCACCTCAAAGTTCCGCTCTGTTCGGTAAAAAAGAGCAGATCTCCCTCCGGGGCAGTCGAAAACCTGCCTAGGCAGCCTTCATGGAGAAGACAGGTAATACCCGGATATATATTCCCTCTTATGTCTGTTACGGAGAGAGTTATGTATTTTTCCGCCTCTTCCTCAGGAAATCCTATCAGGCCCACCGGGCCCTTGAAGGCGCTTCATCAGCCAACTACGTTTACCGAGATCTTGATGAAAAAAGTGCCCCCGCGTTCCTGTACTAAATTTAGCCAGTGATTTGATGTTATTGATATTGATGGCATGTCATTCACTTGTCTCTTATCCGGTAACGTCAGCAGGCAGCATGATCTGTGATCTCAGTGGGGATTATAAGCACTGAGGATGATGCAAACTGAGCAACCCGTAATGCCGTAGCCCCGATTCGGCACATCGCGGGATCTCCTGTGCCCTGAGCTCCAATGACTGTTAATGAGGGCTTAATGGTTTTGACAGTTTTTATGATTTCCTCAGCAGGTCTGCCAATTGGCATGGCCACATTTACTTCTTTGATGCCAAGCTCTGAAAGAGATGAGCATATTTCGTCCAGGCGATCCTTCTCGATAGATATTTCCCTGTCGATCTGCTCTTTTGCGGCATACCTCATTAGAATATCCATCGTTGTCTTTTCATGTACGTGAATCAGTGTTATTTTTTCTATCTCAGTCAATTTATGTTCTACTATACTTTTGACAGCTTTAACCGCATTGTAAGATCCGTTCGAAAAATCGATGCCTATAAGCAAATGACGGAATATATGGCGTCCATGGTCGTTTTCCCGGCACACCATTACCGGCAGGGAAGAGAGTTCTAAGACACGTTCGACAGTCTCACCAAAGAGAAAATCTTTCCATTTGGGGTTATTGCCTGCCCCTGTGACAATAAGAGAGACTTTCCTTTTTTTAGATTCATTGACGATCTCATCAAATGGCACACCTGTAAGTATCAGAGGCTCCACTGAAAATCCAAGCTCTTTAAGACCTTTTTGGGCTTTTTCAAATACTTGTTTTTCGTCTTCAGAAATATTTCGTTTTCCGAACCTCTCATCGATAACATGCAGTAATGTTATTTTTTCAACTTTTTGAGGATCCAAAGTCGATATATTGGCAATTACATCATCTCTTTTTTTTATATCAACTGCAGCGAGGATCGTCCTCAACATCGTGATAACTCCTTTCAGAGTTTAGCTGGACATGTCGATATTTCAGGAAGCTATCATGCCAAAGATCATTCCTGCAACTGTCGAGAGTACTACCACAAGTGTTACGTAAGTCACAGTCTTTTTGGGACCAAGTATGCTGTTGATCACCAGCATGCTTGGGAGAGAGAGAGCCGGGCCTGCAAGAAGCAGTGCCAACGCCGGACCTTTGCCCATTCCTGCACCGATAAGACCCTGAAGGATAGGGACTTCAGTAAGGGTTGCGAAGTACATGAACGCCCCGGAGATCGCGGCGAAGAAGTTCGCCCCGGCAGAATTACCTCCGACCAGCATCGCTACATATCGGCTCGGGATAAGGGCTTCATGACCCGGACGGCCAAGAAGGAATCCGGCTACAAGTACTCCGCCAAAGAGCAGGGGTACTACCTGGAGTGCGTATCCCCATGTCGAACTGAACCATTCCCCTCTCTCTTCTTTGTTGAACCAAGTAAGCGAAGCAAGCACCGTTACAGTCAGACCCGCTCCGGCAAGTATCCACTTCATGCTGTAAACGGTTTCCCAGAAGGAATTTGGTGTCTTCGGAGCAGCCCAGTTGGCAAAAACAAGAAATACCACCATGCCTGCCATATATGTAACTGTCTTCCAAAGAGGCCTTCCGCTCTCCTCTTTCGGGAACTGAGCAAATTCTTCCTGCCTGGCCGCTTCTTCTTTCCCAAATATGGCAGCCATCAGGAGCCCGATAACAACACTGAAGATAACAGCACCGATTGCTCTCGCTATCCCCAGTTCAAGACCCAGTACACGGGCTGTAAGTACTATCGCAAGGACATTTATTGCAGGGCCGGAGTATAAAAAGGCTGTGGCAGGACCAAGTCCGGCACCTCGTTTGTAGATCCCAGCAAAGAGGGGAAGGACTGTGCATGAGCAGACAGCAAGGACTGTGCCTGAAACAGACGCCACGGAGTAGGCTATCCATTTTTCAGCCTTCGCACCAAGATATTTCATGACGGACTGCTGGCTTATGAAGACCGAAATTGCGCCCGCAATGAAGAATGCCGGTATGAGGCACAGAAGCACGTGCTCTCTCGCATAGTCAGACATCATTGCTATTGATTCAGTAAGGCCTGCGGCAACACGTTCATTTCCTTCCGGAAGGAAGTAGAAAACAAGGAAAAACCCTGCTATCCATAAAAATTTTTTGCGATCACTCATAAGCAGTCAGCTCCGTCTCTCTATTTTATGTGGCGTTTATTGCACTTACTAGTTTTAAGAAATTCCCCGCTAGTGCGGGGACTCTCTCTTTTAAATACTTCTTAATACTGAGGTGATCGATGCCGGCAACGCCGGCATTATTTTAACCTCAGAGGCTGCAGCCGCCTGTCTCTTCGGCATCGGGTCCACCAACAGGCCCGGCTTTTACAAGTATCTCTTTTAACTTTTCATATGCAGGAACATGCCCTGCAAGGACCACTTTGCCTTCAATAGCAAGCGCAGGAGTGGTCATTACACCAAAGTCCATTATTTTCGCAACTTCAGTCACCTTTTCGATTTCCAGCTCAAGTCCCAGCTCTTTTGCAGCCTGATCTGTGAGCTCGGCAAGCTTTTTGCATTTCGGGCATCCTGTTCCAAGTATCTGTACCTTCATCATATTTTTCCTCCCCAAAGATCTATTTCCCGCAGCATCCCATTACGAACACTCTTTCGGGATCATTTCCTTCAACTACCTTTTCAATGCAGGAAAGCATCGACGGAAGACAGCGTATCCTCAGGCTGTAATAGACCTTCAGCCCTTCCTTACGATCCTCCAGTATCCCCAGGTTCTTCATAAGGGCAAGGTGTTTGCTTATCGTCGTCCTGTCAAAGTGAAACATTTCGGCAATGTCGCATACGCACATCTCAGAATCAGCAAGAGCTTCTACGACAGCAAGGCGGACAGGGTGGGCAATACCTTTGAGTATTGCAACTTTCTGCTCCAGAATTGTATTATTGTCGACCATATGTTTTTCACCCCCACCTATGTGGTAATTTTACCACATAGGCTTTTTTTGTCAAACAAATAGACATATTTCTATGGAATTTTTCTTGACTGTCTATACGGTAAGATATAGACTGCCATCTATATAAGAAAATGAACAATGGCCCTCAAGCTGTATTTAAAAAAATGGAGATGAAAAAATGAATACTCTTCTGGAAACGGTCAAATACTTTATTTTCATAACCGCAGAACTCACGGTCCTTTTTCTCGGAATAAGCACCCTGGTTGCTTTGATGCTTATGTATGTGCCTCAGGAGAAGATCAAAAAATACATGTCCGGGAAGGGAATATTAGGTAATTTCGTTGGCGCGCTTATAGGATCACTGACACCATTTTGCGCATGTTCCACTATCCCCTTAACACTGGGGTTTCTTGAAATTGGCATACCTTTCGGTGCTGTAATGTCATTTGTTATCTCATCGCCGCTTATGAATCCGATAATATTGACTATGATGGTGGTATTGATGGGTATGAAAGCAGCTCTTGTATATCTTTTTGTAACATTCATCTGTGCAGTTATTTTTGGAGTAATACTGGAGAAGATCGGAGGGGGAAAACTGGTCAAACACGTTCGCATCAAGTCAGGCGGCAATGATTGTAAAGAGGAGATCCCCAGTACTTTCAAGGACAAACTGATCCTGTCGTTTCAAAAAGCGCTAAGTGATTTCAGGGGAGTATTAGTCTATCTGCTTATTGGTGTTGGGATAGGAGCGGTCATCTATGGCTACTTACCGGGAGATTTTGTTTTAAAATTTGCCGGACCGGATAACCCTCTTGCCATTCCGGTCGCTGCTGCTATCGGAGTCCCTCTCTATATCCGTGCCGAAACTGCCATACCAATAGGTCTGGCACTGATGCAAAAGGGCATGAGCGTTGGAGCCGTAATAGCCCTTATCATAGGAGGAGCCGGGATGGCAATACCTGAAATGAGCATGCTTGCAGCAATTTTCAGGAAAAAGCTTGTTGCCGCTATCGTAGCAGTTATCTTCCTCACTGCAGTAACAGGAGGCTATATTTTTAACGCTATCGCAATATAGAAAAACTGAAGCAATAAAAATAAACAAGGAGGTAGGGTTACTATTATGGCAGAGGATAAAAAAACCGGATTGTTTGCACAATTGTTTGGCAAAGACGATCGCAAAAAGAAAAAATCATGCTGTTGCTGCGGAAGTTTTGAAATAGAAGAAATCGAAGGACCTGAAAACAACAATACAGAAGACCAAAAAGAGGATCCTAAGACCAGCTAGAACTTCGACAATAAAAATTGTCAGGCCTTAAAAGCCTAGGTAAAGCATATATAAACCCGCCAGAAGAATAATAGCTCCCAGGGCAAGCTTGATGATAGAGCCTGCCCTGCTCTTTTCAATATTCTCGGACAGCTTCTGAGCAAAAGAGAATGATGTGCCGACAGCAAGCGCAAGCAGACCATGGCCTATAGAGTAAAGTATGAGGAGCGAAGCTCCCCATATGATGCTGCCCTTTCCTGCAACTATTGCAAGAAGCGCTATAAGTACCGGAGTCGAGCAGGGGGAGGAGAATATCCCTCCCAGGATACCGGCTATGAAAGCTCCAAGGTATCCTTTCTTTCTGTTTTTTGACATTAGATAACTTGAAGGGATGATCTCAAATATCCCCCATGTCTGCAGTGCCATGAGCACCATCAATGATCCAAGGATCAGATACCACCAGGATGCCGCCCCCATGAAGAACATGCCCGCAGTTGATGCAGCCGTTCCCAATGCTGTAAAAGTCAGCGCTGATCCAAGCACAAAAACAAGTGAGAGACGAAAAGCTTTGCGAGTGTCGCTTCCGGCAGCTCCTCCGACATACCCTATTACCAGAGGAACGCTCGATACCGAGCATGGCGTAAGGGATGTCAGTGCTCCTGCTGCAAATGCAAGAAAGGGCGCAAGCCATACGTTATTTTCTATCAACAGGGATATACTTTGAAGGATCTCAGTCATATAATCTTTTTTCTAACAAAACAAATCAAAATATTCGAAATCATCTCAGCAGCAGTTTGATCCGCAGGAACAATTTGATTTTTTCTCCTTACCGTCAAAGAAAGTTATTATATTTTCCGGCATTGAGTAGTTCCCGCAGCAGTACTCTTCTTTTGGTGCGAAAACAGCACTGAGGATCGAAGATGCGAGCATCTCTTTCGGAGGAACTTCATAATCCTCTCCCTCGAACTCGAAGACTCTGCATTCGACATCCGTACCGCTGATATCACTGCAGCACCCGCAGCTGTTTTCTGCTACCGAATCGCAGATATCCATTCCGTTGACACGTATGGTAGGAGAAGAGAGAAAGCGGTATTCTGCTGCCGTTTCCTTGGATGATATTTCCTTTTTCTCAAATTCGACCTCATATCCTGCACATAAAAGTGCCGGCCCGATCTCTTTGAGCACCTCTTCAAGCACGGCATCGGTGCCAATGCATCTGTCACAGGTCTTAAGGTCAAGATAAAGATATTCGACCAGAATTTTTTTGCTCCCGCAGGAACAGCACCCTTCGTCCTTTACCGGATCACATCCGATCATGTCGTTTCCCCCTGTCATGTTGGTTGAGATAGTATAAATTCAATATACCTGAGAATCAATATAAACTACATATTGATACATGTCAATTTAAATACCCCTATATATCGTTATAATTACGTATCTGACAATAAGTGACCAAGTATATCTTGACAAAGAAATATACGTGTGATAAATTATATTGGCACTCAACAAGAGAGAGTGCTAACAACAAAAAATAATATAATAAAAGGAGTTGTTGATCATGGTTGGATTGGTACCTTTCAACAGAAGGAGCAGGGATCTCGCTACAAAGACCGGGCTGGAGGACTTTTACAACGTGCTTGATGACTTTTTTTCAAGCGACTGGCCCATGAGGCGCACTCTGGCGTATGACACATTCAAGGTCGATGTTCAGGACAGCGGGAACGAGTATCTTATCGAAGCTGAAATGCCGGGCCTCAGCAAGGAAGACATCAAGCTTGGACTGGATGACGGAAAGCTCACGATCTCGGTGACAAAGAACGAGAGCACAGAGGAGAAGGACAAGAATTACATTCACAGGGAAAGACGATCTGTGTCGATGAGCAGGACCATACACCTGACTGATGCTGATGCATCCGGGATAAAAGCCAAACTGAGCGACGGGCTACTGAAGATAACCGTCCCTAAGGCAGAAAAGACAAGCACCGCGATCGATATCGATGTAGACTAGAAAGAGCGCTCCGGATATCCGGGGCGCTCTTTTCATGTGGGAAAAAACTTTTTAACTTAAATTACTCAGACTGATCAACCTTCCACGCTTTCTTCAGCCTCGTGCAAAAAACTTTTTTCCAATTGCGTCGTTATTGGAATATTGTGGGCTATAACTAAATGAGATGCTCCGTCGTCCACAAGTTTTATCTTATTACCCGCAACTGCTGTGCCATCAATGTTTAACTCTGGTATAAAAACATCTTCCCTTGTTCTTCCCGTTACTCTTATTTCATAGGTTGAAGTACCGAACTTGTACCAGACAGTGTAATCACCGAAATTGGAAGGCGTTGAAGGATCGATCGACAGGCCAAGGCCCTCTTTTTTTATACCCAGAAAATTATTGATCAGGCCCTGGTACATCCAACCTGAAGTACCTGTGTACCAGCTCCATCCGCCTCTTCCGGAATGAGGCGCATCCAGGGATGACATGTCAGCTACCATTACATATGGTTCCTTTTCATATCTGAGTGAGCCCCTCTTTGTCGAACTGATATGGATCGGGTTCAACATAGTGAAAAGATCATAGGAAAGGCTGTGATCTCCGATCATTGCTGCAGCAATAGCAAGCCACACCGATGCATGGGAATATTGCCCTCCGTTTTCCCTTATTCCGGGGTAGTAATTTTTGATATAGCCGGGATTTTTATCAGTCTTGTCAAATGGGGGGGTCAAAAGTAACGAGAGCCCGTCCTTCTCATTGACGAGATATTTTTTAGCAGAATATATGGCTTTTGCAGCTCTGATATTATCAGCGGCTCCGGATATAACACTCCATGACTGACTTATAGAATCGATCTTGCACTCATAGCTTTCTTTTGAGCCAATTTTCTCATTATCATCATAAAAAGCTCTTATATACCACTCGCCGTCCCAGCCATTTTCCTCTATGCTGCGCCGGAGGTTTTCCCTGCTGAGTTCCTGACTGTCTGCAAAATCATGATCTTCCCGGTCAACAGCGATAGCGATAAAATCTCCCAGCAGCGCATAAAGAAACCATCCCAGCCAAACGCTTTCCCCTTTGCCCTCAATTCCCGCCATATTCATTCCGTCATTCCAGTCACCGCCTCCCATCAAAGGAAGTCCATGCTCTCCGAAGCCGGTGCGCAGGATAGTTTTTTTGCAATGTTCATAAACACTTGCTTCCATATCAGATACTTCCGGAATAGACATCGATTCGTGCTGGCCTTTCTCAAGCAATGCACCTTTAATGTAATTGACTCTCTCGTCTAATATTGAGTGATCGCCTGTCGTCCGCACATATGCCCCGGTAACGAAAGGAAGCCAAAGCAGGTCATCCGAGATCTTTGTTCTGACACCCAGACCGCTTGGCGGATGCCACCAATGCTGCACATCTCCCTCTTCAAATTGCCTGCTGCAGGCCAGGATGATCTGTTTTTTTACCGCCTGGGGATCAGCGTGTAGCAGGGAGAGCACATCCTGAAGCTGATCCCTGAAACCATAGGCTCCGCCGCACTGATAAAAGGCAGATTTTGCGTTTATTCTGCAGGAGACGGTCTGATATAAAAGCCAGCCGTTTAGAAGAATATCAATGGCTCTATCGCTTGTCCTGACCTTGATAGTGTCAAGCAATCCATCCCAATAGTTCTTTATTTTTTTCATTTCATCTTCTATTTTCGTTAAATCCTTATACTTATATCTGAGCTTAATTATCTCCTCTGGATCAGCACTCTGTCCCAGTCCAAAGACTATGCTCCTGCTCTCGTGAGGTTTTATTGCAATCGAGATCTGTATTGCTCCGCAGGGATCATACCCAACTCCTGTATTACAGGGCAATTTTTTATAAAGTCCTTCAGGATGGAGGATCGAACCTTTTAGACCCAGAAATTCCTGCCTGTCGCCGGTGTAGGCAATTATCATTTCACTTGAAAACATGAAGCTTTCCTGTTTTCGGAAATTATAGTTATATATATTTTTTGCAGCCAAATATTCATGTTCGTTGTTGTAAGAAGTCACGGTATATGGGCTTGAGTACTCCCTGTCTTCCCCAAGGACCCATTCGACATAATAAGTTATATTCAAATACCTCTCCGTCTCTGAAGTGTTTGTTAACTTCAGGTGCCAGAGTTTTAAGGATTCCTCCAAAGGAGCGAATACCATAAGTTCCTGCCTTATATTATCTTCATCATGATCGAAGACAGAATATCCGAAGCCATGCCTTACACGGTAAATGCCACCGCCTTTTTTTCCAAGAGATACAGGAGTAAAAACCTTGCCTGTAATTTCGTCCTTAATGTATATTGCTTCTCCGGCTTTGTCACTGACCGGATCATTCGACCATGAAGTGATTTTGTTTTCCCTGCTGTTCACTGCCCAGGTCATTCCTGCACCTGTCTCAGAAATGTGAAAGCCAAAATCTTTATTGGCGATTACATTGATCCATGGCGCAGGAGGCCTTATCTCATCATTAAGAATGATCTGATATTCCCTTCCGTCCGCCACAAAACCACCGAATCCATTAAAGAATTCGCTCTTGTGCCCGTCTGTTATGTTATCTACATCGACTGTTTTTTCCTGATCCAACCTTCTCACCGCCTTTCAAACAGACCTTTTGTATCCTTTATAAAACAGTTTCCTTGACAGTTCTGAAGTATATGCCCGTCTTCTCTGTAAAAACGACCCTCGCAACTGTGAGAAGCAGATCTATATCCGCAGGTATCATCTGATACGTGTGCAATATAAATAAACTCTGTTTCTCTTTGTTTTCATCAAATGCTTTCAGAGACGTTGTCAGCTGATTCAGTAGATCATCCAGCTCCTGCATATATCCATATTTTGCTTCGCTTAGGATTATCAGATCAACATTTATCTTGTTGATCCTGAAATATTCATACGCTTTTACTACGTCCTTAATTATTCCGACTTCTTCTATCGTACTTACCCTGAGGAGCATTATTGGGTTATCGCCCGATACACCGAATTTCCAAAGATCTCTTTGGTTTTCCCAATTGCGCCGGATGCT
Organism: Synergistetes bacterium HGW-Synergistetes-1; assembly: GCA_002839185.1. Taxonomy (NCBI): domain Bacteria; kingdom Thermotogati; phylum Synergistota; species Synergistetes bacterium HGW-Synergistetes-1. The sequence continues at coordinate 17,094 of PGXO01000008.1, forward strand.
TTCTCTTGGGCCGCGGTAGTATCTTGAGGGGTAGAATATCGGACTTATCAGATCCTGAAATGCATTAAACTGCGCACTCTTAATGTCGACATACTTCAGTTCAAGTTCAGTCTGCATTTTGAAGTTGACATTGAGATCTTCTATTCTCGAAACATCGTTCAACTCGTCACCGATCCCTACCGCTTCTTCTTCTCCGCAGCACACGCCTGTGATAAAGTAGACAGTTGCCGTCTTTTCCGCCTCTAAATCAAAACAGGCCCTCAGGCTCATGATAGGATCAGTGGAGAAACCTGCACTGTTTGAAAGCGGCAGACTTTCAACAACAGCATCCGGATTTTGAATTGTATTATTCCTTCCTGTGAATTTGAGCCTGTCGTTCTCATATTCTATGTTTCTTGATAGTTTTTCTTCTGTTTTGATCATATGCATCATATAGGGATTATCGCCGCAATTGCCTCCCCGTCTCTTAGAAAGGAATATATCGTGCCCCCTGATAAAAGTGCTTTCAATAAAAAGCTTGTTGAATGCAGGATGGCTGACTGCTGCTGAAAAAGTATCCACTACTACTTCCATATAACTTGTCAATTCGATCTGTTTTCGTTCTTTACTGTTATTTCTCAAAATAACTTTTCTGATCTCCAATTTATGACTTGGGGAGAGGCTCACGACCGTGTGGGTCGAGATGTCACCGTCACATCGTTTGAACTCGGCCTGATGCGGGGACAATATCGCCTGATACTCATCAGGCTTTGCCTTTGTAGGATTATATGAGGTGCTCCAGGTTTTACCTGCTGAAACATCCTTTATAAATATGTAGCTCCCCGTAGAGGCATAAAGGTCCGGCTTCCATCTATAAAGCGTCATCTCCCTGTATTTACTGAAACCGTCACCATCAGAAGTTATCATCAGCGAATAGTTATTCACAGAAAGATAATGAACTGCGGGTATTTTAGGTGTTATCTTCTTCACATATCTGTTCGTCTGGACCCTCATCGGAATAGATGTTTTTTTGAATTGGATATTGTACCCCTTCCTGGAAATCGAAATGAAATAGGAGTATCGCTTCTCTTCAAGAAGGAGCTGCGTTGCGTGGATCATCTGCTCGGAATGAAATCTGTTCTGCATTATTCCCTTATGTATAAAATTATTGATCGCAACTAAATTCATCCCTTGATGGTGGGCCATAAATGATTTAATTATTGAATACGGGGTGATGGCTACCGGATCGGGGCTATTAAAATCTACCGCCTCGTAATATCCATAGTCCCCTACACAACCAAGGTCGGACAATTTTTTTAGATTTGAAAAACAATCATCTTTGGCGTAACCCAGGGCAAGTATCGTTGCATAAGGAGCAACAACAAGCGATTCGACAAGCGATGGCTGAAGGCGAAGTTCCGGCACCCCAAAAGCCTTGTACTGATAATTTGACTCCTGATCAAATTGATAGTACTGGGATTCGGATATCCCCCAGGGCGTACCCTTCCGCTTCCCATATTCAATGTGCTGTAAAACAGCCGCCTTTGCGGTTTCAGCAAATACGGAACCTTCATATTCACGCATTACTAAATTAGGCATAAGGTATTCAAACATTGTTCCGCTCCAGGAAACGAAACAAGGTATGCCTTTGACGATAGTAAGAGGCCTTTCGAGTTTGTACCAATGCTTAAGGGGCACATCATCTCTTGCTATAGCCAGAAAACTTGTCAATATTGATTCAGATGCCATAAGATCATAACAGCTGACATCCATTTTTTGCGTCGAGAGAGAGTATCCGATATGGAATAGCTTCCGTTTTTCGTTGTAAAGAAACCGGAAATCCAGATCTTCAAGCATCGTCTCGATCATTTCTACGAGCAGTTCAATTCTTTTCGTCAGAGAAATGGCATAAACGTTATCCTTCATGGTGAGTTCCCTTAATGTAGGCCCTGAAGAAAAGCTTAGTTCGCCTCCGTTGACCTGTGAGGCTTCATCTATTATGAGGTCGATGCCGGAAAGAAGTTCTCCCCGGAAACATTTTCCCACCCTGGGACTGCCCGCATCGGAATTGATCATCCCCCTGATTTTTTTAGTTTCTTCTATGAATTCACCTATCGATTCAAAATTTTCTTTAAACTCTAACCCGTCATTGCAGAGTTTTATTGTATCTTTTAGTCCATAAACCAGTTCCTGTGAAAATAAAGGTTCGTCAACTAAATGCAGCAGACCGTTTTTGAGGGTGATCAAATGGGCATAAAAGTTTCCGCTGTCGACTGTTGAGACATACCTGGGGTTCAATACTTCAAGAGTTCTGGTATCGTACCAGTTGAACAGATGTCCATTCCATTTTGGCAGACTTCTGACCGAATTTAATATATTTTCAAGATATTCCAATGTTTTGCCCAGTGTTTCAAAACCCAGGTCCCTTGCAGAAAGAACAGATATTAACTGGAGCCCGATATTGGTCGGCGAAGTCTTGAAAGCGATCTTTTCTGTCGGCTCTTTCTGGTAATTGTCAGGACAAAACCAGTTGTTTTCTATAGTTGAGAAATCCTTAAAGAACTGCCAGGTCTTTCGTGCGATCCCTCTTATCATCTTCTCATTGTCATCAATTTCATTCTTTTCAATTGTGACTTCCGTCTCGCTGATCTTATAAGCTGCCAGATATGAAAATCCCCACCCTACAGACAGAAGGGCGTAAAGCAATATTCCCCAAAAAGGGATATCTACAAAAAACAACAGTCCAACAATAATCACAGAAGGGACAAGAGAGGACCACATGTGAAGGAAATATCCCTTCGGCGTGTCAATAGCGCATTTTTCCATTTTCTCTGCCGTGTTCCACATCAGAAGATTCTTTTTACTCAAAAGCAATCTGTACAGTGTTCTTGATACGGCATCCAGAGCTATATATGCCCTGTACGGGGTAAATAAAATATCAAGTACAGCTCTTTGGATCAGCAGCCCGATATCTTTAAGCAGATCCTTATGAACAAGGGCCAGCTTCGGTTTGTTTATCTTCTGTGAAAGAGTGCTTTCAAGCATGAGGAATAAATCAACTGCATAGGTGAAAAATACCATAGGCAGCCAAAGGTAATAAATTTCGGGCATCAGGACCAGATTCAGAATTATTAGCAGTACCTTAGATAAAGGGACCATGCTCAATCTTAAATTGTCGAGTATCTTCCATTTGGACAATCCGGCCAAAGTTTTTTTCTTAAACAGCCATGGCAGTAATTGCCAATCGCCTCTTATCCATCTGTGCTCTCTCTGAGTATAGGAAAGAACACATCCAGGGAAGTCATCCATTATTTTCACCGCACCGGAAAAGGCCGTCTTTACATAGCAGCTCTCAAGCAGGTCGTGGCTAAGCACTCTGTTGTCAGGCATGCTCTTTCGAAGGATGGTATGGAATGTTTTTATGTGGTAGATTCCTTTACCTGAAAATATGCCCTCCTCAAATATGTCATGATAAATATCTGAGATAATGGTCGAATAGCGGTCCAATCCCTGCTTGCCTGCAAAAACACTATAAAACAAGTTGCATTTTTTATTTAGTATATGGTTTGTAACCGAAGGCTGAATTATTGCATAACCATCTTTAACTTTGCTGTTCACAAGATCCAATACCGGTTGATTCAGTGGATGTTCAATTATGCCTACAAGCTTTGAAGCATTGTTTGTAAGTAGGATCGAGTCAGCGTCCAGTGTTATTACATATTTGAAGGTGTTAAGCATGCTTTCATCACACAATAATGTTGAAAAGCTTGTCTCTTGTTCTCCGCACAGAAGGGCATTAAACTCCTCGAGTTTCCCCCTTTTCCGCTCCCATCCCATGTAACACATTTCTGATTCATTCCATTTACGAGAGCGTATAAAAACAGAAAACCGCGGGGACATAAAGGGGTATTGATCGTTAAGTCCGTTTATTCCATTGACAAGGACCTCTTCTATTTCCTCATCAACGTCCATGCGCAAGGTTTTTGAATCATTGAAGTCAACCAAGAGAGCAAAGAATAGGTTGGACTGCCTGTTTGCCAGATAGTGTCTTTCTAGTCTTTGTATATATTCGAGGGCCTGTTCGACTGAAGATACAATGACCGGCATTACAACAAATGTCCTGGCTTCTTCAGGGACACCTTCAAGAAAATCGAGTGCAGGAAGCTGTCGGACGTGCACCAGTCTAGTAAATATGTTGTTCGTCAACTCAATGGCAATTCCTATGACCAGGACAAGAGATACAAAGAGAAAAGCCAAAACTCCATAGATCCCGGCTGATATGCCTGATCTGTTTATAAAACAGCCTAAGAAAAGATAGATGATAAAAACGAAAACAAAAACAAGGAGGAAATATGATATCCCCTTAATATTCCATTTTGGTGCCAGTTTTTGCGGCTCGGTTTTTTTTAATAATTTAGCTTTCAGGATAGGGTATCCCTTACCAACAAGATATGTTCCCACATGGTGGCTGAATTTCAAATTCTCTCTTCCATTTTTTGCAACAGCAAGACAATTCTCAGCAACAACTCTCTCATCAATTTTATTTTTTAATGAAAATCTCTCTATTATTGACCTGTATCTGCCTCTGCTTTCAGAATCCATTTTAGGATATACCCCATCAGGATCCTCTGAGAGGATGCGCTCAATAATTGAAAGGTCCTCAAAAAGTTTCTCTCCGTCAAGTTCTACTGTCTCCCTTAAACTTACCAGAAACGTTCTGATATTTGATTCCAGACGTGACTCCAGATTCCCCTCTTCCTGGAATATATCCGTAGGTCTTAAGTATTTAGATTTATTGTGGAATTCTACATACCTTTGTATCGATGCCTCATCAAAAGACATATTTTTTAATAAATATATAACATGCGAATGAAATGAAATATTCTCTGAAAATTCATCCTCCAATTCTGATAAAAGAGGAAAAACGTTCGTCATTTCTTCTTCCTTCAGATTTTTCCTCACAAAAGCATCTGCTTTGGATTTTATTTCTGTTACGTTGATTATTTTCCTTGCCACAACAGTAACGCTTTCTAAAAGACAGAAGCCTATCATTTCAGGAAGCCCCCATAACTCTTTACCTGTTAGAGGGAGTTCTTCCTGGTACGCGCATATCATCATTGAGATTTTGCTCTCGTTTAAATATCCTCCGGATAGCAGGACCATTTCCCTCGCAATTACATATACCCTTGGGTACCCTTTAAATTTTCCCTCGTTAAGGACTGGAAGCCTTCCATTAATATCTCCTGTTGCCTTTACCTTTTTGATCTCCCTGTACAGCATCTGAAAATTGTCAAACAACCATCTCGCTGCAGGTATGAGGACAATGATTTCAGGTGAGACCTCTGACAATGTATCGCGTATTTTATTAAGTTCCCTATATGCAGCCTGATTTCTGTCATTTATGAAAAAATTGTATTTGCCCCATCTAACATTTTTATGAGTATGAGATAAATTGCGCATATGCTGTTCCAGTTCATGGGGAGCCAGCATCTTTTCAGTGTTGGAAATCTCTACGGGTAAAATTATCTGTTTTCTGATGCGGGTATATCTACGGTGATAAAATATAAAAATTACTGCAAAAAGAATCAGCAGCGATCCAAATAAAAACAAATCGTAGGTGACATTTTGTCTAAAAAATTCAATTGCATCTGAAATCATTTTCTTCCCTCATTTAAAAAGCACCCGTCGGCTCAATGCCGCAGGCAACTTTTATACTTATGTAAAATTGAGAACAAATAAGTAACATTTATTTATATTTGTTTCTCAATTATACTATATATTTTTTATTTTCTGATAATTTTTAAGTCTTTTACGCAGTAACGATAAGTCGTAAACCGACAACATAGATTCTGACAGTACGGATCCGTCCGCAGGAAAAGTTAAAACCATGGCTGTATAAAACTCGGATATTTTATTTGAAAAGAGCACAATGGGAATGACCAGATCTATAGCTAAAATTGGTAATAATCCAAAACCGAAAAGGAAATATGACTAGGATAAATCAGCATGATGAATATCTACAAAAGAAGCAACAGGAAGTATCAAGTACACTCCCTGAAATACGCAAAAAGGATCTGTGAAAATTTCCACAGACCCTTGATATTTCTGGAGCCGGCGAGAGGACTTGAACCCCCGACCTGCTGATTACAAGTCAGCTGCTCTACCAACTGAGCTACACCGGCAAACAAACCATAACGTTCCTGTTATAGAGCGCCGAAAAGCATTTTACATTATTTTGAGTTTTCGTCAAGTATCAGAGCTATTATTCTCTCACTATATGTTTTGATTTCCCCTCAAACCTTGGGAGAGTTCCCGGCTCTGCAACTGTAAGCGGAACGTGGATCCCGAGCGCGCTGTGGATCGATTTTTTGCCCTTTTCCAAAAGCACCTCTGCGATCTCCTGTTGGCTGTCCGCGGTTCTTTCACATGATATGCTCATCTGCTGAAAACCATCTACCTCCCAGACCTTTATCTGATAGTTCGCGGTCAATCCGGGGACCCTGCAGAGCGCCCTTTCGATCACCGAAGGAAATACGTTCACTCCATGGATAATTATCATATCGTCTGAACGTCCCTTGACCCTCTCGATCCTGGTGCTTCTGTCCCCGCAGCTGCACACGCCCGGCATTATGCTCGTCAAGTCGCGGGTGCGGTAACGGACTATTGGGAAAGCTTCCTTCTTCAGGGACGTAATGACAAGTTCTCCCTCTTCGCCGGGGGCAAGCGGTTCAAGTGTTTCGGGATCGATTATCTCGAAAATGAAGCCTTCGTCAAAAAGATGTATCCCGTTCCTTTCAAGACATTCCATTCCAACACCCGGTCCCATTGCTTCTGACAGGCCGTAGCTGTCTATGGCAGGGATCCCAAGCGTATCCTGGATCTTAGTTCTGAGTCCTTCCGACCATGCTTCAGCACCGAAGATGCCTAGACGGAGACTGTATCTTGCTTTCTCCTCGTTTGAAAACGTATCCCAGACCTCACAGAGTTTGACAGCGTAGGAGGGCGTACAGGTAAAGACAGTCGTGCCAAGATCACGCATTAGTTTAAACTGACGCTCGGTAAAACCGCCGCTTGCGGGGATGACCGTGACTCCCATATCTTCAGCTGCATCGTGGAAACCCTGACTCCCTGTAAAAAGTCCGTATCCTGTCGATATCTGGAGTATATCTTTCGATGTTATTGTGGCACGTTTAAATGCAGTCTTCATCGCCTTTTTCCACCAAAAGATGTCATTTGCGGTGTATCCTACAACAGTCGGATTCCCAGTAGTTCCCGATGTAGCATGGAAGCGCACCAGATCATCCTTGTCACATCCAAGCCATCCCAGCGGGTAATGAGCCTGGAGATCCTGCTTTGTTGTAAAGGGAAGTTTTTCGATATCCTTTGGTGATCTTATTTCCGATGGTTTGACTCCGGCATCCTTCATTTTGTCTGCATAAGGATGGTTACGCTCCCAAAGCCTGTTCAATGTTGCCTGAAGTTCCGATGTCTTTTCCAACGCTGTCTCACTGTGTACCATAATAATTCCTCCCGGTTCATACTCAAAATTACAAAATAAAAAAAGACGGGATCCGGAAAACCCGGACCCCGTCCTCACTTCTTGATCAGATGTTCAGCGCACAGCACCTGGACACCGATCCCGCGAGTCGGGATCCGTGCATGGATAAGAGTACACTGCGACAGAAAAATCTATATGTCTTGTTATTTCAACAAATTTCTTTTTCATGTCCGGTGCCTCCTTCGTTCGTGCGACATTGCGCGTAAGTTTAAATAATATTTCAAAGATTGTCAAGCCCGAAAAGAGTTACTACTTTACCGCTTTTCGATGCTAAACTTTAGCGTTGTGGGGCTCCTTGTGCCTTTTTATGCGGACTGCCTTGCCTTCCGAACGGGGGACTGTATCCGGTTCAGCAATGTTGACCTCAATATTTACGCCCAGGCTGTCTTTCAGACGTTTCTTTGTCTCATTCCTGATGTGTTCAACTTCCCCCGGATCACTCTCCGGAGCGCGTTCGCATGTAATTTCAATCTCATCCATTCCATCCTTTTTCCAGACATCTATGATGAAATTGGGAGTAAGGTCCTTGACTCTGCACAGAGCTGCCTCGACCTGTGACGGGAAGACATTGACGCCCCTAACTATGAGCATATCGTCGGTCCTTCCTCCTATCCTATCTATGCGGACACTTGGATCACCACAGGGACAGGGTCCGGGAAGGATCCTGGTACGGTCCCTCGTACGGTAGCGGATTATGGGATAGGCTTCCTTCTTTATCGAAGTCAGCACAAGCTCGCCCTCTTCGCCGTCTTCCATGTTTTTCAGCGTGTCAGGATGTATTATCTCGGGCAGGAATGCCTCGTCATTTACATGCAGTCCGCTCTGGTGGATGCACTCCATCGCCACTCCCGGGCCCATTGCTTCGCTCAGGCCGTAAATATCCAGAGCCTTGATGCCCAGTTTCTCTTCAAGACGTTTTCTCAGGCCCTCGGACCACGGTTCCGCTCCCAGTATCCCTATCTTGAGTTTTGTCCCCCCGTTTGAAAAACGGTTCGGATCTATGTCATCCCATACTTCCGATATGCGAAGGGCGTATGAAGGTGTACATGCCAATGCTGTAACGCCCAGCTCCTTGATCATCCTTACCTGCTTTTCCGTGGCTCCCCCCGAAGCAGGGATGACAGCCAGGCCGCGGCGCTCTCCTGCGTAATGCATCCCAAGACCTCCCGTAAAGAGACCATATCCATAAGAGACCTGGAGAGTATCCCATTCATCCAATCCGGCAAGCCCGAGACACCAGGCGCCGCACTCACTCCACATCTTTACATCGTTTTGTGTGTAGCAGACTACCGTCGGGTTTCCTGTAGTCCCTGAAGTCGCATGAAAACGAACCACATGCTTTCTGTCAACGTTCAGCCAGCCAAGGGGATAGTGCTTCTGCAGATCCTGTTTCGTAGTGTAGGGAAGGAGCTGCATGTCCCGTGCGGTCCTTATGTGTTCGGGTTTGACACCATACTCCTTCATCTTTTGGGCGTAGGGATGATCTCTCTCTACCATTTTCTCCAGTGTGTAACGGATCCTCGATATTTTTGTCTCAACATTTCTTATTACAAGTTTCATTTCTCTTCCTCCTCGGGGTCTATGTGAATTTTTAATAATCCCTTTGTTCTTCGCTGCATAAGGGCACGAAAAAAGCAGGGCCCGCATTTATGCGGGCCCTGCTTCAACGGCGATTTACGCAACGATACTGTTATCCGGTTGATCCGTCCGAATCACGCAGCCCGAGCGCAGATCCCGTGAAGGGGACCCGCGCCGATAAAGGAGAACTGCGTAACATTGCCACAAGATGTGATGCTGTAATTGATATGTGTCATGTCCCAGTGCCTCCTCTCGACTTCAGTTCGTTGTTTTAATGATGTTGGGGGTAATTCTATTCACCTTTTGGATAATTGTCAACTCAATTGCCTATTTTTGTCTATTTTTTGCCTCAACATAATTTTTCATGAATTTTTCCCTTAGAAGGCTGTTTTCTTCCGGCAGCCCCACTGTTATCCGAATGATACCTTTGCCCCGGAAACGGAGCAGGCGGACGATTATTCCGTCCTTCAGCAGTCCATCTCTCAGCCCGGAGGATACCTCTCCAAGCGGAAGAAGTATGAAGTTTGTCTGTGAGGCGATAAAGCTGATATCGTTGGCTCGGAAGAAATCATAAAAACTCTTTTTTTCATTTCTTACCATTTCAACGCTTTCCGTTAAAAACTCAATGTCGTCAAGTGCTGCTTCCGCGCCTGCCGCGGCCGGCACCGAGACCACATAAGGTTCCCTGACCTTGTAAAGGTATTTCATCAGTTCTGCGTCCCCTGCTATCCATCCGACCCTGAGGCCTGCCAGTCCATATACTTTTGAAAAAGTCCTGCAGACCATCAGGTTTGGATATTCGTTTAGCAGTGTCAGCCCATCAGCTGTATTTTCATCGGCAAATTCTATATATGCCTCGTCAAGGACGAACAAGACCTTTTCGGGGATGGCATCAAGCATTTTCCTGATATCACGTATACCTGTGCCCGTTCCTGTAGGATTGTTGGGATTGCAGAAGACGACCATCCTGGTCTTTTCTGTCACAGCCGTAATAAATCCGTCTGTGTCCAGCTCCATATTCTCTGTCATCGGGACCTTTACGGCCCTGCCTCCCATTATTTCAGCCATCTCGGCGTAAACAGAGAAGGTCAGCTCACCGCACACCACCTCGTCTCCGGGTTCGATAAAGGCTCGGCCAAGCATCGTAAATACTCCGTCAAGACCGTTGCCTATCACGAACTGATCAGGAGTCATGCCGTGTTTCTGGGCAAGCTTATTCCTCAATCTGTCGCATCTGCTGTCGCCATACCGGTTGCATTCCGAAACGGCATTTTTTATCGCCTCGACAGCCTTTCTTGAAACTCCGAGGTTGTTTTCGTTCGAAGAGATGCGGACAAGTTCCGGTAATACAGGCCCCGGATCATACTCTTCCATGTCTCTTATATTAGGACGTGCAATGCTGTAGAAAAGCTCACTTTTGTTCATCTCTTACTCCTCCTCGATGAGGGAAATTATCTCTTTCACAGCGTTTTCGGTGTGGTCGTAAATATATTCTGCTTCCGGAAGAAGTGCTCCGATAGCCACGAAATGACCTTTTCCGAATGCTGCCTGTGCCTTCATATCGCTGCCGGTATCACCGAAAAAGACGGGGTCAACACACCCAAGCCTCTTTGAAAGCAGTTCCAGCCCCTCCGGCGATGGTTTGTAAATTCCTGTATCGCTGTGTATTATCCTGTCATCAGGAAAATCCTGCCACCCCAGAGCATTTTTGGCAAGATGCCACTCAGCGAGGTTCCTTCCGGTGTAAACACCTACGGGAAGCGGCAATTCTTCCCAATGGGAACCCAGCATCGGTATCTCCAGCCTGTAAAGTCCGGGGGCTTCTTCAGTGCCGAAGTAAAGTTCAGCACACATTTTCCTTACGGCATCTCTGGGAACAGGAGCGCAGTACCTGGCACTTATCCATGATATGACATCTGAGCTGAAAGTTCCGAGTTCCTTGCTGAGCATTTGTGGTGAAGGCAGTGCCGCTGAAAGATCCTTCTTTCCGCTGAAGGCTGCGATAGAAAGCATCGTCCATGCGATGTCGTAGTCGTCATTGAATGACCCGTGTCTTTTAAATACCCTTTCGTGTTCAGAAGTATAACCTACAGAATCGGTCGTTCCTCCGCAGACCGATTCCCATCCCTTCTGTATTCCCTGTCGGATCACCTCGGGAAAGGATCTCTCAACATTGAGCAAAACTCCGTCAACATCAAATATCAATGCGTCGGGGATAAAGTCGATTTTCATAAATTATTCCTCCAATATTTGCAAAAGAGACAAACGCGTGTTATTATATAGCCCGTTTGTAAAACTATCAAGCTATCAGTTTAACTAAGTAAAGTGATAGTAAGAATTATTATCTTGACTGTCATTTTGATTTTACCTTATCACATCTGCAGGAGGAAACGGAGAATTGACATGAACAGAAACCCTAAAGGCTGCAGCAACATCGGAGGACCTGCCGCGGCAAGGCTTGAATACTGCCGCAACAAGGCGCTCAAAATTTTCTCTACGTATGGTTACAGACCATTCAGTCCGTCAGAACTCCAGCTCGTGGAGGATGTCTGGGACAAACTCTCAAAATCAAGAGCCAGGCGCCTGATAGCTCTCAACTCACCATTCGGAGAGCCATGTGTTCTGAGGGGTGATCTTACCCTCTCCGCTGTCGCTTATCTGAGCAGCCATTATGAAGAAAATGAACGGCCTTTGAGGCTTTGCTATGCAGACAGGGTCTTTTCGGTCCCTGCTCCCCCAAAAAGCAATCTTGAGGAAAACCAGGTGGGCATAGAGCTGATCGGATGGGAAGGCTCAGGCACCGATGCCGAGGTCATCTCGCTTCTTCTCAGGACTCTTGATGAGCTTTCCATAGAAAAATCGATCGTTGTCATTGGTGACATGTCAGTTATCGCAAAGCTTTTTGAAGGCCTTCCGGAAAAGAGCGCGGAACAATTGGTGAGCGCACTGCAGGACGGGGCATACACAACATATTCAAAGATCCTCGACGATACCGAGACAGAGGAAGAGAGAAGGAAACTTCTTAAAGCCCTGCCCTTACTGAAAGGTGATTGTTCCGTTATAAGTGAGGCAATGCTGATGATGGAAGATACCTCTGTCCTCATGCCGCTCAAAAAACTGTGTGATTCCCTCTGCAAGCTCGGATATTCAGAGAGGATCCGAATAGACCTTGGTTTCATCCGCGACCTCGGCTACTACAGCGGCCCGATATTCAACGCCTATTCCTCTGTTACAGCCTCTCTTTTGGGTGGCGGGGGCAGATACGACGGACTCCTGGCAAAGGTCGGAATGGAGGGAGAGGCTTCCGGCTTCGCACTGAACATCAAGGAACTTGCTGATCATTGTATCGACGGATCTCCTTCGCCGAAGATCATGCTCTGGTGCGGGTGCAGCGATCCTGCTGACGGACTGCGGTATGCGGACGGATTGTACAAAAAGGGAATATCCTTCGAATTGAGCTGGACTGCGGATAAAAATGAGTCCATTAAAACTGCGGGGCTCCGTAAATATAGATATTGGGCCGATTTCACGTCAAAACAGGTGACAAATCTGCTCACGGGACAAATTTCAGATCTGGCGGATTTTGACAGGGAGGTCCTATCATGCTGACTTTCGCGCTGCCCACAGGGCGTTCGCTTGAAGACTGTATAGAAATTTTGGAAGGGTCCGGACTTCCGGTCGACAAACTCAAAAATCACGGGAGAAACCTTGTAGTCGACGAAGGCAGTTTTCGCTATCTGCTTTCAAAACCCTCAGACGTTCCGGCAATGGTGCACTACGGAGCTGCGGACCTGGCTATCGCAGGGAATGATGTTGTAGAAGAATCAGGCATCTCTCTGGTGGAACTGCTGGATACCGGCAGGGGAAAATGTTTCATGGCTGTCGCCGGCACCAAGAGAGTGGCAGAGAAATTCAACGGCAACACCTGCAGCCTGATGGGACTGAAGGTCGCAACAAAATACACAAGAATAGCCGAAAACACTTTCAACTCATGGGGAGTTCAGATAAAGATCCTCAAACTTAACGGTTCTGTAGAACTTGCCCCCGCTCTCGGCCTGAGCGACTGCATTTTTGACATCGTCCAGACAGGGAGCACCCTGAAAGCCAACGGACTGATGGTTATCAAGGAGACGGCTCCTGTCTCCCTGCGCCTCGTGGCAGGCTCTGGATCAGTGCAGCTTAGATGGCGTTCGATGTTCGGAGTCGTGAATGCCATAGAAAATTATGTAAAAGGGGCGGCTTCAGCATGAAAAAAGAGACTCTAAGAAAGACCAATGAGACTGAGATCGAAGTTTCTCTCGAATTTCCGGGCAAAGTGAGAAAAATAGAGATCGGCTGCGGATTCCTTGCCCACATGGTCGACCTCATGTTCAGCAGGGCAGGTCTCGGGATCTGCCTTAAAGCAAAAGGCGACACTGAGGTCGACTATCACCACCTTTCAGAGGATATCGGGATCGCGTTGGGACAGCTGCTTCGGGAGACAGCAAAAGAGGGCGGCATCGCACGTTACGGATGGTGCATCCTCCCGATGGACGGCTCGCTGGCAAGGGTGGCTCTTGATTTCAGCGGAAGAGGAGCTTCTTACTTCTCCGGCTCGTTCCCCTCAGAAAAATGCGGTGACTTTGACACGGAACTCGTCCCCGAATTTTTCAGGGGTTTTGCCAGAGAGGGCGGCATGACCCTCCACATAGCCCTTCTGGAGACCGACAACTCACACCATGCGGCCGAAGCTGTATTCAAAGGGGTCGGGATAGCGCTCAGGCAGGCTCTTTCACCCTCAGACGGTGCACCAAGCACAAAGGGGCTCTGGCTGTGATACTTTTTCCCGCGATAGACCTCTTCGGTGGCAATGTAGTCCGCCTGACTAAGGGTGATTTTTCGAAAAAGAAGGATTATGGGCTCTCACCGTTCGAAACAGCAAAAAACTTCCTCAACGCAGGATGCACCCACATACACATTGTTGACCTTGAAGGCGCTAAAGAAGGAAGGCCTTGTCACCTGGAAGTGCTTGAACAGATAGCCTCCCTCGGAATGTTCGTGCAGTACGGAGGGGGACTTCGTTCAGAGGACAGTGTAAGGGACGCCCTCTCAGCAGGTGCCGACAGGGTAATGATAGGGAGCCTGCTCTTTAAAGATGACGATATGCCCTGTCATATAGCAAGCGAGTTTGGCCCTGCAGCTATGCCTGCTATTGATGTAAAGGCAGGAAAGGTCGTACATTCCGGTTGGCTCAGTGGAACAGATATGGGGCCCAAAGAAGCCCTCACCTGGCTCAGGAAGACCGGTTTTTCAATTTTTCTCGTTACAAATACAGACCGTGACGGCATGATGTCCGGTACGGATCCCGAACTATACAGGGAGCTGACCGAAGGCAGGAATGACATCGTGGCGGCAGGCGGGATAACTACTGTAAACGACATCATATCCCTGAATGCTCTTGGACTGGCCGGGGGCATAATCGGTAAAAGCCTTTATGAGGGCGGGATAACTATCTCAGATGCACTGCATGCCGCATCAGGAAGGAAACAATAGGTAATGTCCGGTATAGATATGAGCCTTATCAAATTTGACGAAAAGGGACTTGTTCCGGTCGTTGTCCAGGATTCAACGAGCGCCGAGGTGCTTATGACCGCATGGGCAAACGAAGAGGCCCTGAAACTTACGGCTGCCTCCGGAGAACTGACTCTTTGGAGCCGATCCAGAAAAGAGCTATGGAAAAAGGGCGAAACGAGCGGGAATGTGATGGAGGTCCTTGAGCTTCGCATAGACTGCGACGGAGACACACTGCTGGCTATAGTGGAACCTGCCGGGCCAGCATGCCATACCGGAAAGCGGACCTGTTTCCATCGTTCCCTCTGGGGAAAAGAAGACTCAACAGGAGCTACATTCCTTGGACGCCTCTGGCACTACCTAAACATAAGGAAGTCAGAGAGTCCGGAAGAGAGCTACACGGCGAGGCTCCTTGCAAAAGGACCTTCAATGGTCGCACAGAAGGTAGGGGAAGAGGGGGTCGAAACAGCTATCGCTGCCGCTACAGGAGACAGGGATGGTTTCCGCTATGAGGCGGCAGACTTGCTTTACCACCTTCTGGTAGCCTGCATCTCTTCAGGAGTCACTTTCAATGAGGTGCTTGATGAACTTATGTCCCGCCACAAAAAGGACGAAAACTGATGATAGCGATCATAGACTACGGAGCCGGCAATCTCCAAAGCGTGCAGAATGCGCTGGACTTTATCGGGTGTCCCGGAACGGTAACATCTGACCCTGAAGAAATACTTTCTGCAGAGGGAGCAATACTTCCGGGCGTCGGTGCATTTGGAAGCGCAATGGCAGAGATGGAACGCAAGGGACTTGTAGATACAGTAAAAATTGCGGCAAAGAGCGGGAAACCCTTTATTGGGATCTGCGCAGGGATGCAGCTGCTGTTCGAAGAGAGCGAAGAGAGTCCTGGTGTTTCCGGTCTCGGAATACTTCGTGGAAAGACACTTCTCTTTCCATCGGATAAAGGACTTAAAATTCCCCACATGGGGTGGAACTCAATAGAGACAAAAAAGAAAAGCAGACTTCTTGGAAAGCTGTCCGGCCCGACCTACATGTATTTCGTTCACTCATATTATGTAAAAGCGGATGATAAAGAAATAGTATCTGCTTTTTCAGATTACGGAACAACTTTCGATGCGGCCGTTGAGCAGGGGAATCTTTTCGGATGCCAGTTCCACCCGGAAAAGAGCGGGGCTGAAGGCATTTCAATATTGCGACGTTTTGCGGAACTGGCGGGGGGAAACTAAAAATGTACGCACAGAGGATAATTCCATGCCTTGACATTAAAGACGGGCGAGTCGTCAAGGGAATAAATTTCGTTGACCTCAGGGACGCTGGAGATCCGGCAGAATGCGCTGTAGCCTATGAAGCGGCAGGTGCTGATGAGATAGTATTCCTGGATATAACCGCGACAAGCGACGCACGTAAGACCGTTGCGGAACTGGTAAAGGCTGTGGCATCCAAGGTATTCATACCGATCACAGTTGGAGGAGGAATACGCACGGCCGACGACATCCGAACGATCCTCAGGGCCGGGGCGGACAAGGTCTCCCTCAATTCTGCCGCAGTAAAGAGACCGGAACTCATTACCGAAGGCGCAAAGGATTTCGGCAGTCAGTGCATAGTCGCAGCTATAGACGCAAAAAGCAATGGGAACGGCACCTGGGAAGTCTACACTGCCGGAGGACGCACAGCTACCGGGCTCGACGCGGTCAAATGGGCCCTGAAAACCGAACGGCTAGGGGCGGGAGAGATACTGCTCACAAGCATGGACAGGGACGGCACAAAATCAGGCTACGACCTTGAGCTCACCTTTGCGATAAGTTCAAAGGTAAACATCCCCGTCATCGCTTCCGGAGGGGCCGGAGAGTATTCGCACTTCTACGATGCTTTTGCTGAAGGCATGGCAGAT
Organism: Synergistetes bacterium HGW-Synergistetes-1; assembly: GCA_002839185.1. Classification (NCBI taxonomy): domain Bacteria; kingdom Thermotogati; phylum Synergistota; species Synergistetes bacterium HGW-Synergistetes-1. Next base: position 33,662 of record PGXO01000008.1, read on the forward strand.
GCAGTGCTTGCCGCATCGCTGTTTCACTACAATGAGATCCCCATACCGGAACTGAAAAAATATCTCTCGCGCAGGGGGATCTCCGTAAGGATGTAGCTTAAGATCTCTTTTTCATTCGCACACGGGCTGCAACTGCATGGGCGAAGAGCCCTTCGTTCTCAGCCATTACCTCAGCAATGGGAGCAAGGAGGTCTGCCCCCTCAGGCGTGATCCGCTGGAATGTGCATACTTTGAGAAAGGTCATTACAGAGACTCCTCCCGTGTACTTCGCCGCCCCCATCGTAGGAAGCGTGTGGTTTGTACCTGCCACATAGTCTCCGAAAACTTCTGCCGACCCCTCCCCAATAAAGAGCGAACCGTAGTTCCTAAGCAGCGGGATAAGCCTATCGGGATCTGCCGTATTTATCTCAAGATGCTCGGGTGCGATCTCGTTGGCAGCTTCTGCTGCATCTTCCAGAGAGTCAGCTATCATTATGATCCCATTTTTCTCCCAGGCCTCAGCGGCAATATCTGCTGTATCAAGCCTTTCGAGCTGCCCCTTTACTTCTGCTGAGACTCTCTCCGCGATTTCTTTTGACGTGGTTATCAATATGCCCGCTGCGTCGACGTCATGCTCGGACTGGGCAAGGATGTCGGCCGCTATGACCGCAGGATCTGCGTTTTCGTCTGCTATGACCAGCACCTCGCTTGGACCCGCAACAAAATCTATTCCGACCTTTCCGTATACCTGACGTTTTGCCTCGGTCACATATTTATTTCCCGGACCTACGATCATGGCAACCGGGGCTATGCTGTCCGTACCATATGCAAAAGCAGCCACAGCCTGAGCTCCTCCGACAGCATATACCTCATCTGCACCTGCTATCTTCAGTGCTGCCAAAGTCGCCGGATGCGGCAGGCGGCTTCCGGCCATTGGCGGAACAGCCGCACATACACGTTTCACACCAGCCGTTTTTGCAGGGATCACAAGCATAAGAGCCGTAGAAAAGAGAGGATGGCTTCCGCCGGGAACGTAACAGCAGCAAGAATCGACCGGGATTATGCTGTGGCCAAGGAAAATTCCCCTCGAGGTCTCTGTGGCCAGAAGGGGCTTTATTGTGTCACTTTGAAGCAGTGCGAAATTCTTTATGTTGTATGCAGCCTGCTCGATGGCTCCGCGAAGTTCCTGTGATATACCCGAATAGGCCATGTGGATATCTTCTTCTGATACCCTGAAAGAATCCATGGGAGCGCCTCCAAACTTTTCGCTGTAAAATGAGAGGGCTCTGTCTCCGCTTTCCTTGACCCTGTCGATTATCTCTTTTACAGATGAAAAAAGATCCTGATCATCTTTAATGTTTTTTTCTGCTGCTTTTTTATAACAGAACATTGCTGTCACTCCGTTCGAAAACCTTTATATTCATCATGCTAAAATAGCATCTCAATATCTGGGTGTCAATAAATTACCTTCTTATGCTGTAAGATATATAAACGAGTTCTTGCTCTCAGAGAACATACGGCCAAGGCTCACATTGTTTTTAATGCCCGTTCATCTTATAATCGGGTCAGATATCAGACCGAGGGGGGTATTGCTTTTGAGAAGAAAAGATAAGGAAGTCACATCGCGTGATTGGATCACCGAAGTGCTGGACAGAGGCGTCTGGATTCAGCTCGCAATGTCTGACAAAGAGGGCTGGCCTTATGTCGTACCTCTAAACTACGGTTTCAAGGATGATTTCATTATTGTCCACGGAGCAAGAGAGGGCAAAAAGATAGACCTGCTCAAAGAAAACAATAAGGTCGCCTTTAACGTCGCGATCGATGCTGAGGTAGTACGAAACGAAGAAAACCCCTCAGAGTTCAGCATGAAGTACAGAAGCGTCTCAGGCCTTGGAACAGCTTCTTTTATAGAGGACATTGAGGAAAAAAGAGAAGCGTTGAAGATACTCATGGATCACTATCGCGGACCAAAAGAACCCATGACGGAAGGTATGCTCAAGGCAACAGCTGTAATAAAGATCCAAATAACCGAACTGACCGGAAAGAACAACTTTTATCCCAAACCCGAATAATGAGTGATAAAGACGCGGAGGATCACCCTGCAACTGGTGATCCTCCGCGATATTTTTATCTCGCTTAATGCTGTCTATTCTGAAATGGGTCCTTCTGTCCGTTCCTTTATGTATTTCATGCGGACTTGGAGTATTCTGTGATTCTGGACCTGGAGCACGTGGATGTCCCACGATCCATATGTCACGAGCTGTCCCTGCGTCGGGAAGTCCCCCGAAAGCTCAAGGACCATCCCTGCCAGCGTGTCAACATCTTCAAAAGCTGTGTCGAAAGGATAGGCAAGCGCATCAGAAAGCTCTTCCAGGTTTACCTGTCCCTGAACCAGATATGTGTTCTCATCCTCTACCTGTATCTCGGGAATTTCAGTATCATATTCGTCCTGTATATCTCCGACTATCTCCTCAATTAGGTCTTCAAGAGTTATAAGACCTGCCATGCCTCCGTATTCATCGATGACTATGGCTATGTGCGTCCTTGATTTTTTCATCGTATCAAGAGCTTCATCGGTCTTCATTGTTTCTGGCACAAAAAGCGGTTTTCTCATGAGTTTCAGGATCGATATGTTTTTTTCGCTGCGTGCCAGGGGACCAAGAAGGTCCTTCGCATAAAGTATTCCTATGACTTGATCAAGGTCTTCCCTGTATACGGGGATCCTTGAATGTCCACTTTCAAGAAAAATATTGACTGCCTCTTCAGCAGTTCTGTCCTGCTCTATCGCATAGACATCCGTCCTCGGCTCCATGACCTCGGAGACCCTTGTTTCCTCAAAGGCTATGACACCATGGATCATCTTGCGTTCATCCTCTTCAAGCGCACCTGCCGCGCTGCTCTCAGAAACGATGTGGTCTATCTCCTGGCGGGAGATCAAAGAGCTGTATGAGACAAGATCCATTCCTGCAATCTTTCCAAACAGTTTCAGAACGGCTCTCAGAGACCACGTTACAGGAGTCATTATCGTGCTGAAAAACTTCAGGAAGGGAAGGGAGAAAAGCAGTACGCCCTCTTTTTTTGCTATGGCAAAATTTTTAGGCAGGATCTCACAGAAAACCACGATCAATACTGTCATTGTGGCCACAGCAAGAGCTGGCCCCAATGCGCCAAAAAGTTTGAGCGCCAGGGTAGTTGCAACGGCGCTTGCGGCAATATTTACCAAATTGTTTCCAATGAGAGTAACGTTTATTGCTTTGGCTGTGTTGTCTACAAGCCAGAGAAAATCCTTTCGGCGATGAGGATATTCATCAGATAGAGCGAGTAATTTACCTTTCCCTGCTGCCGTTATTGACGTCTCGGTTGCGCTGAAATAAATCGAGAGTATCAGCAAAACGACTAGCAGGATGATACTGCCCGATATGTCGGAACTCACCAACAATCTACCTCCTTGATAATTAAAGCGCCTTGTTTTAATAGAATATGCGCTCACACATGCATAGCATAGCACAAACACCCGGAAAAAAGGAGTCGTACAAATATTTGATTATTGGGGCAGCATGGATCTGTCAAGATTTATATCTCTCCGGCACGTTCACCGGTATATGAATTTATAACTTCAATTGCCTGTTCCAGCTCAACATCCACGCCCTCAGATATCTTCAGCGCATTGCTGAGTGTCATTGGTATTCGTATGGATGGCGAAACTCCACCTTTTCCGTTACGGCTGTCTATCTGAACTTTCTTGTCCTTATCCAGAGACTGCCCATAAGGCCAATGCACGACAATATCCCCTGAAATCTTAGCCTCGTCACCCGCCAGTCCGAAAGAACCGTTCGTTCCATAAAATCCCACAGTTTCGCCTTGGAGAAGGTTATTTATTCCCTTTGCCAACCCCTCACCCGAACTCACGCATTTCGAATTGATAAGAGCTACGACCGGTCCGTTGAAGTATGGAGCTGCGGGATCGATGTAGAGCCCTTGATCAGATTGGCTGGTTTTTACGGAAGGATCGGGACGTATCTCCATTTTTCCTGTCACTGTATTGTAAGAATTCTGGTATTCGTAAAGCACTTTTTCGGTATAGAACGATGCCAGCATGTCTGCAACCATTGAATCCAGACCCCCGACATTGTTTCTGATGTCTAAGATAAGGCCCCTGACCTTGGCTTTTTTGAATTCGTTCAGGGCATTCCTGAACAAACCAAGCGTAGAGGGAGCTTCCCCTATTACGTTCAGGTCAAGATCAATTTCTCCCCATACCCTGATGTAGCCAATGCTTCCAATTAGAAATCTTTTTTCGACCATCGACAAAGGAGGATCCTGTGGATCTTCCACGTCCAGGATCAGGTCTCTCAGTCCATCGGAGAGCACGCAGGCGGGATAATTTTTGCGTAAGGATAATCCTTTGTCATCGTAAGAACATAAAGATATTTTTCCTATGCTGCTGTCAATGTTTGAGAATGTTATTGTTGCTGAAGTATTTATCGGAGCCCTGGTAAGATATCGGACCTTCTGATTGACAAGATCTTCATTTGTTGCAGGGTTGGAGCCGAAAAAGACAGGTACTTTATTCAACACCTCCCCGACGGGACGGCCATCCCATTCAAGGATCTCCGCTCCCGGGCGCATCCCCTTTGCATAAGCCTCTCCGGATCCATCCACCCAGTTTGCTATCAGCTTTCCGTTTGATAGTTTTACAGCCGAAAATCCAAACCCGCCTCCTATAAATTTATTATCGATCTCATGGATCGATGTCATGTGCACATGTCCATCGGGAATGCTGTACAGGTATTCTTTCAAGGCCAAATAATAGGATGTGAAATCATTTGATTTTTGTGCATTTTCAATTTTGGGTCTGGTTTTTTTATATAGGTATTTCCAGTCAATTTTTTTCCAATCTGTAAAAGCGTATTCGCATGAAATTTTTTTGTGAAGTTTTTCAAATGATCCGCTCCACGAAAGTTCGCTAAAATCTTCAGTTAGAGGAGCGGCATATACATCATTTTGAGATGTGGTGCTGCCATCAGCAGCCATGCCCGGGCAACAGAGATAAAAAACTGTGAAGAGGAGAACCATGATCGCTCCCCTAAAACAGAATAAAGACGATGCCGTTTTTCTGTCCATTGTATATTCTCCCTGTAAACAATAATCGATAAGCCTGCGGGGGAAACCATTTTTTACCTTCAGAATAAATCTACGCTTAGTTTAAATATTAAACCAAAAATTAACAACTTTTTGCAACGGTTGACCAGCAAATCGATCCGGACACCGAATAACTCTAAAAGCAAAATAGAAAAAGCAACCCTTATTATGGATCAAGTGGCTGCTTTATTCAGCCGGATCATTCAGATGTATCTCAGTTCCCTGCTTTTTTAAATTCGGGAAAAACTTCAGTTACCCTTTCCAGGATCCCGTTGATCTCAGCGATCGCTACGCCGTAGTTAGTTATCGGGACATTCTCTGCGTCAGCTTTGATCATCCTCGACATCAGCTGTTTTCTTGTGAACATGCATCCGCCGCAGTGGAGAATAAGCGAATATTCCTTTAGGTTGGCGGGGAAATCGAGCCCTGTGGAAATATCCACAGTCAGTCCATTCCCAACCCTTTCCCTCAGCCACTTCGGTATCTTTTCTCTTCCTATATCCTCTTCCAGCGGCGCATGGGTACAGGCCTCCGCTACAAGTATCCTGTCACTTTCCTTCAGACAGTTGATGGCCCTTGCTCCTCTTACGAAGGTCGCAAGATCCCCTTTGTTCCTGGCCATAACGATAGAGAATGAAGTCAGGGGAACATCACGGGGGAGCAGCGAATTTACCTGCGGGAATACCTGCGAATCCGTTATGACAAGTGCCGGGGGTTCTTTCAGGGAATCCAGCAGCCGCGCGAACTGATCCAGTGTCGCAGTTAGAGCAAGCCCGCCGTTGTCCAGGATGTCCCTTATAACCTGGACCTGGGGAAGTATAAGCCTTCCCTTAGGTGCCTGGATGTCCTGCGGGGCAACAAGCACAACCGCGTCTCCCCTGTTGAATATATCACCGACAAATGTGGGGCTCTCAAAATCTGTAGGTGCATTTTTTACAATGGCTGAAAGAAGCACAGCTCTGCATTCTCTTTTGTTGACTGAGACGCCCGTAAAAGGTATGCCCAGGCCTGCCTCAAGGGCCAACCTTATAGTTTCGGCCTTATCCGGGCCAACTCTGTCGATCTGGCTGAGTACCCCGATGACGGGTATCTTTTTCTTCCTCAGCTCTTCGAGCCAGCCCCCTTCCAGCGATATATCATCCGCATCTGCTGCAGAGACTATTAGAAGGGCAAGGTCCGTCCTGTCCATCATCTCCATTGTTCTTGAGATACGAAGCCTGCCAAGGTCACCTTCATCATCAAGACCGGCTGTGTCGATCACGGCGACGGGTCCCAGAGGCAGCAGTTCCATGCTCTTTATGACTGGATCGGTGGTCGTCCCCGCATGGTCGGAAACCAAAGCTGTCTGCTGATCCGTTACAAGGTTTATGAGGCTTGACTTGCCCGCGTTGCGCCTTCCGTAAAACCCTATGTGCAGCCTGCTGCCCCTTGGAGTCTCCTGAAGATCCATGCTGTCACCTCAATATGATCGAATTTACGTCTATTTTATTGCGCTGAAGTCCATTCTCCAGCATAAAGTTCTGGGTGCGGATAAGTTCCTGGATATCCGTCTTTCTAACGGAACTGTCGAAATCATACCATGGAGTCATCATCTTAACCCCATCCATGGGAAGCCCCGTCTCTTTCTGTGTCATTTCAGCAGCTTTATCAGGGTTCTTTTTTATCCAGCCCAGAGTCTTCTTGTGTGATTCCATGAACTTCGATACTGCCTTCGGGTAGCTTTTCGCAAATTTTTCTGATGTAGCGATGACTATTGTTGCATCTACAAGCCCTTCTCCATTTTTCAGCATGCGCGATCCTGATGTTAGAGCCTTATAGGCAGCCGGGCCTGCAAGAAGAGCTGCGTCAACACTTCCGGTCGCCAGCGCGTTTGCTCCTGAAGAGAGGTCCATCTGGACGAATTCAACGTCTTTTACGGACATGCCATCTTTATCAAGAGCCGCCGCAAGCAGCTGGTGCAGTATCGTTCCCTTGGGACCTGCCACTTTTTTGCCTCTGAGATCCTTAACACTCTTTATTGCCGGATCTTTCACTATGATCATGAATGCCTTTGGCGCCCTCGAATATATGCCTATGATCCTTACATCAAGTCCTTCTGAGGCTGCAAGGATGGCTGATGTCGAACCGAGGCAGCTTGCTATTCCAATTTCTCCGGCAGCAAGAGCTGCAGTCTGTTTCGGACCCTCTGTTATTTCAGGGAAAGATAGATCAACGCCCTCATACGCTTTTTCGAACGTCATATTATATTTTGCTACGATAGACGGAATATTCAAAGGAGCTTTAACATATGTGATGCCCAGTTTTTCGGGCATATCTGAGGCAAAGGCCCCGGTTACCGCGACTGAAAGTAAAAGCAATGCAGCTAAAAATCTTTTTCTCACAAAAATCTCTCCTTTTGATTAAACGTTACTTAGGGTATTTCACTCTATAATAAGTCAGGCCTTTAATGTACGATGCTATTCGTCCTCATGAAAGGACTCAGGAACTCCGTCCCTTTGACATCACAGCTTTTACAGAGACTGCCTTTATCTTCCCCAACTTACCTGTCAGCGCGCTTATTTCGTCCGGCGTAGCGTCAAGGACCAGCGATATCACACTTAACTCCCGTTCCCTGTAAGGAATGCCCATCCTGCCTATTATTATTCCGCTGTGTTCGTGGAGGACATCGTTGACCTCTCTCACTGAATCAGGATCTTCAACTATTACAGCTGCTACTCCTATACGAGTTTCTTCCATCAGATCTTCACCTGCCTCGTAAAAAATTAAAAAAGAAGCCTTTCGCAAAGCGAAAGGCTTCTGACAGCGTCATGATCAATGACTCTCAGCGACCCTTCCCCCTGCACGGTAAATTTCCCTGCAGACAGACAGTCCGGTTATGGGCATTTCATCCGCCCTGTCGGAGGATCCGGCAAAGAAGAACTTATCATTCCCATAAATTGATATCTAAAAAAGTATAGATGCTTTGTGATAAAAGTGTCAATGTCAACATACTGTTTTGTTCATAGTATTCACTTTTGTCCATATAAATCTAAATCAGTGAAAAGAAGAATTATCTGAAACTTAAGATAATTAAAAGCAAAGCTTTTTCGTGGTATAATTATAATCGTCTTAAATATTTGACAGTTTGTCTTTTCATCGTGGCAGACTAAATCAAATGCATCCTGGAAAAAATTCTTTACTAAAATACACGGGAGGTAGATATTATGTTGTGGAAATGTTCAGTATGCGGTTACATCCATGAAGGACCAGAAGCACCCGAAAAATGCCCCAAATGCGGAGCAGAAAAAGATAAGTTCACGGCCCTCACAGAAGACGAGGCAAAGAAAGTCCTTATGTCAGTCAGAACAAACGACATCCACATGGAGATCGTAAAGCTTGCAAACAAACTCAAAGCGCTTGCGGAAGAGGGCATCGAAATCAACCTCGATCCTCCGTGCGTAGCACTCTTCAAGCAGGCAGTAGAAGAAGCAACAATGATCAAGCAGAGAAGCAAAGCCGAGATCGCAGGCCACGTAAGCAGAGGCAAGTGGTAATATACTTCTGACACAGTCATATCCTAAAAGAGACGGGGGGGCTCCCTTTCGGGAGCCCCTGATTTTTATCAGAAAACATGTTCACCTATATCTTTTCGAGTTTTTCTTTGAGTTCCAGGCCGTCATGCCAGGCTTTTCCAATTTCCTCCCCTATCGACCAGTAACGGTTGTCGGGCATGCTGAGGCAGAAGGGGGAGACCTTTGTTATATCCGGGGCTCCGTTAGTCATATATTTATCTTCAGACCAGACGTTCCTGACCTCTCCGATGAAAAGGGTATCCACCTCGAGCCGGACTGATTCTATCAACCTGCACTCCATTGTGACGGGACACTCGCGTATCATCGGTGCGTTTTTCAGCGATCCGTAAAATATGTCAAAAATTTTTGACTTGTCATATTCCCTTCCGCTTATGAGCCCCATCAGATCTGTCTGTGCGATCAGATCCACTGAAGGTATGTTGATGCTGAACTCTTTGTTTTCAAAAATCCCTTCTGCCGTGAATTTATTACCTATCGCAATACACATCGCATTTGGTGAAGCGTTTACACGGCTGACCCACGCCACTGCCATGAAATTGGGTCTGCCCCCCTTGCATGAACCCACTAGGACCATTGGCATGGGAAGTAAAAACGCATTGTTTCCTATCGATTTTTTTTCCATGTCGCACACCTCCAAATTTCATAAAAAGTAAGTACCATACAGGGATAATGTCAAAGCTTGCGCAGCTTCAGTTTAACATCATTCAGTCAATATCTGAATCAGGAAGTAAAAAATTATCAAGCTTCATTTTTCTTCTTTACTGCTATCATATACAGGATACATATCCCGGCAGTTATTTCGAAGGTGGTCGAATTGTTCGATTTTTTGATCAGACGGTTTATAACAGACAGCCAAAACCACGAAGACCCATCAGTGAGAAAAGGCTATGGGGTTTTCTCCGGCATCATAGGGCTTATCCTTAACATTGTGCTCAGCCTGAGCAAGATCATTGCAGGAACGGTCTTCAACAGCATATCGGTGACTGCGGACGGCATAAACAACATGTCTGACGCAGGATCGTCCATAGTGACCCTCATCGGCTTCAAAATGTCAGGCAAACCCGCAGACAGGGACCACCCTTTCGGACACGCCAGGATAGAGTACCTCACCGGATTTATCCTCGGTATCGCCATATTGTTCGTAGGGGTGGAGCTTATAAGGTCCTCGGCAAATAAGATAATGGACCCCCGCCCTGCAACCTACTCAACGATAATGTTTGTCATACTGGCTCTTTCGATCGCCGTTAAGTTATGGCTGAGCAGGTTATATGCAAGGATAGCGGACATCATTTCCTCTTCGACGATAAAAGCTGCTTCAGTAGATTCAGCGAATGACGTCCTGGCCACTTCGGCAGTCCTCATCGGGGCACTGATATCCAAATTTGCCGGGGTTGAAATAGACGGTTGGATGGGCATAGGAGTCGCACTTTTCGTTCTCTGGTCGGGAATTCAGATACTTAAATCTATACTGGGACCGATACTGGGACAAATGCCCGACCCGGAGCTCGTCGACAGTATAGAAAAAAAGATCCTGTCATACGACGGGATATTAAACATTCATGATCTTGTGATACACAATTACGGCCCCGCGGTATATTTTGCCACCGTGCACGCAGAAGTTCACGCGAACGAAAGCTTCTTAAAATCACATGACATCATAGACTGCATTGAAAGAGACTGCGCCAGAGACCTCAATATCAACCTGGTAATACATATGGATCCGATAATTACCGATGACGAAGAGGTCAACAGACTGAAAAAGATGACCGAAGAGATAGTGACAAATATTGACCAACGCTTCACCATACATGATTTCAGGATAGTGAAAGGCGAAACTCATACCAACCTGATCTTTGACGTTGTAGTACCTGCCGAACTTGATGTCTCAGCGACCAAACTTATCCATAGGATAGAAAAAGCGATAAAAACTGAAGACCCTAATTATTACCCTGTGATAACGATCGACAAAAATTATGTCTCAACCTGCATCAACGGATCTATTGACATATAGATAATGATCAGCAGCCGGCGTTTACGCCGGCTGCTGATCCACCAAATTGATTCCAACCATTAAAGTCTGTTCCCTATATTCCCTAAATTTTGTTCAGCTGATTTCTTTCTTGTCCAGCGCGGCTGCGATCCTCTCCAGGCCTTCCGCAAGTTGTTTTCTTGTAGTTCCAACATTGAGGCGGGCAAATCCGTCACCCTCGGATCCGAAGTCAAGCCCCTTGTTCAGTGCCACCTTTGCCTCTTTCGCGAGGAATTCGGGCAGGGTCTTTCCATCAAAACCATACCCGCGGAAATCTATCCAGAATATGTATGTTCCCTCCGGATGATCCATCTTTGCCTTGGGCATACGTTCTTTTACAAATTTCTCAGCATAGTTCCTGTTGCCCTCCAGATATGCCACCATCTCGTCAGCCCAGTTCGCGCACTTTGTGTAGGCAGCTTCCATTGCAACAAGTCCCATCGCATTGAGCCTTGAAAGGTGGAACCTCACAAGCACCGACTTGTACTGCTCCATCAAAGATGGATCTGGTATTATCGCGACGGATGATGCAAGGCCTGCCAGGTTGAATGTTTTGCTGGGGGCTAAAAATGTTACAGTTCGCTTTTCCATCTTCGGCAGTGTCGCAAGGCATGTATGCCTCGCGTCGCTGAATACTATATCCTGATGTATTTCATCAGAAAGAATCAGCATATCTTTCCCTTCAGCCAGATCCGCAAGTTTTTCAAGTTCATCCTTGGTCCATACACGGGAGACTGGGTTATGAGGGCTACAGAATATTAGCGTACGGCATGTCGGGGTGATAAGCTTTTCCAGACCGTCCAGATCCATTACAAATCTGCCGTTCTCCCGTTTCAGGGGGTTTTTCACAACATGCCTGCCTGCCGTCTCGATAATTTCATAAAATGGGGGGTAGACGGGAGTCTGAAGTATTATTCCGTCGCCGGGTTTCGTATAGGCCTCAATAGCAAAGGCAAGTCCTCCGACAACACCGGGAGCCCAGGTCACAGCACTTTTGTCAAAGCTCCATCCATGACGGACCTTTTCCCAGTTCACTATCGATTCGATCAGGCTCTCCTTTACGACAGGATAGCCGAGGACACCATGCTTCAGTTTCTCCTCTATCGCCTCTATTACCTCCGGAGGTGATCTGAAGTCCATGTCCGCGACCCAATAGGGAAGCAGGTCAGGATCCCCGAAACGCTCTCCCACAAGGTCCCATTTCATCGAACTTGTGTTGCGCCGTTCTATATATTCATCAAAATTATACTTACCCATTAAAAGTCCTCCTTATAAAGAATAATATAACTTATTTAGACGATAGCTGCTACAGCAAAATAAAGCACAGACGGGCAGACAAGGCATCCCAGGCCGGTATAAAAAGTAGCTGTCATGGCGGCGTAAGGTACGAGTGCAGGGTCAATTGCAGCCATCGCTGCGGAAGTTCCGCTGGTCGTACCCAGCAGGCCGCCGAAAATTATAGCCTCTCTCGGTTTATCTATCCTTATGATCTTCGAAACAAGCGGCGTTATCACCATTACAGCTATAGACTTGACCACACCGATCCCGATAGAAAGGGCTATGACGGAAGAATCGACTCCAAGTGCAGCTCCTGTCACAGGTCCTACAACGAACGTTACCGCCCCCGCTCCGATCGTTGTTATATCTTCCGCTGTGGTATAACCGCCAAACCAGGCGAAGATCGCTCCTATCGTAAAGGAAAAAAGGACCCCGAGAACAAGCGAGACAAGACCTGCCAGTCCTGATTTCTTCAGTTCGTTGAAGTCAGCGCCGAAAGCTGTGGCCACGATAGTAAAATCCCTCATCATCGAACCGCCCAGCAACCCTATCCCTGCAAAGATCGGAATATTCGATATGCCTTTGCTCCCTCCAGTTATCCTGCCTCCAACATATGCCATCAAAAGGCCGAAGAGTATGGCTATCGATGATCCGTTGAGCTTTCCCTTCGTCAAATATTTTGAAAGGGCGTAGGAAACAAAGGTCACCAGTCCCACCACAGCGAAGGCGGTAACGAGTGGATTTTTTATCAGCATTTTTTCAGCTATCTCAAAATGTCCAATCATTCCATGCCTTCCTCTCCCTGTTTCGCCTTCGAAGAGGAGATCCTGCTGACAAAAGGTATAAGGCAGAGACTGAGGACCGTCAGGGTGATTCCGCAGAGTATTGCAAGCCATCCGCTCCTTACAGCCTTCACTACATCCTGAGATGCCGACATCGCAATAACGACAGGGATATACATGTTCTGCCAGAACTTCAGTCCGGAGCAAAGACGCTCGTTCCTCAGGCTGTTCTTCACGGTTTCCGAATAGCTGCACAGAAGGAGCAGAAAGAGCATGGCAAATCCGACCCCGCCAACGTTGGCATTAAGGCCCACAAACCTTCCCATAACCTCTCCGACAAAGAGACCTGCAAAATAGCATAAGGAAAGCAGAAGGACTCCATAAATGACCAAATTAAAAACACCCCGAAAAATTCGAATTAATACCTCTCAAAACCAAGCTAACAGCCTGTTTAATTTAATCCATTTCCACCCGCCTGTCCAATGGAAAAACGAACAAAAAAGTGTCGGCAGCTTTTCTCTTTGCCGGCACTCCAATAATATTTCAAAAACGTGACTCTTTATACTGATCCTAATTATTTAGCGGTATTCCGTTTATCCTGACCGGAACACCTGCTATTTCTTGAAACTTTATAGCTTTTCCCTTCATGAATTCAAGGCTCGGTGTCTTGATTTCCTGCAGGGGATATTCAAGCCCCATGTTTTTGTACGTTTCCGTGCCAAGCCTGTGATATGCCAGAAATTCCATAAACTTGATCTTTTTAAGCCCTTTTATAAACTCGGCTGACTTTTTGATCGCATCATCAGAATCATTCAGCCCCGGAATAAGTGGAGTCCTTATCACAAGGTCAAAATCATGGGGAGAGGCGTCTGCGCGTTTGATATTTTCCAATATAACCCTATTGTCGACACCTGTTAATTTCTTATGCTCCTCAGGATCGGCGTGCTTCAGGTCAACATAGAGAAGATTCAGAAGAGGAAGGATGCTCTCAATCTTTTCCCATGAGGAGAAAAAGCTTGTTTCAAGGGCTCTGTTTATTCCCCTTTCCCTGCATCCGATCAATATTTCGCGTACGAATTCAGCCTGATCAAAAGGCTCGCCTCCGCTTATAGTTACCCCTCCGCCTGAATGAAAATAAAAGACTTCGTCTTTTGATATCTCATGAATGACCTGTTTGGAGGTCATGCGCGCCCCGTAACCCTTAAGGGCTGAAGAGGGGCATTTTTTCACACACAACATACATCCGTTACATTTATCCCTTTCAATCGACACCATCTCTTTTTCTTCGTCTATAGAAAGTGCTTTTTGGGGGCAGACAGAGACACATATCCCGCAAAGGATGCATTTTCCCCTGATATAGCCTATTTCAGGGGAGGACTTCTGTGATTCGGGCGTGGAACACCAGAGACATTTAAGAGGACAGCCCTTTAAAAATACGACTGTCCTTAAGCCTTCCCCATCGTGGATCGAAGTTTTCTCGATCCGCAGAACATTTCCCTCAATTGAGGCGGAAGATCTTCCCATTTCTAACCGCACGAAATGCAGGAACCAGATTCAGTCTGTACAGTTCTTGATATTATATCGTCCTGAACATCCTTCCCAAGTTCCACAAAGAAAGCAGTGTATCCAGCTACACGCACCAGAAGATTCTTATATTCCTCCGGGTTTTTCTGTGCTGCGATCAGTTTTTTCTGATCGACAACGTTGAACTGGACATGATAGATACCCAATGTACAAAGGCTTTTCAGCATTGCCATAAGCTGCTGTACACCATTTTCATTGGATATCATCTCAGGATCGAGTTTCATATTGAGGAGCGTTCCCTGAACAAAACGGTCATGCGGCATTTTTGCCACAGATTTAAGCACTGCACTGGGACCGTTGACATCCGTTCCGCCATTTGGGCTCACTCCGTCTGCAAGAGGCTTGCCTGCCTTGCGTCCGGAAGGGAGAGCCCCTACTTCAACGCCAAAAGGGGTGTTTCCTGAGACAGGAAGTATACCCGGAGTCATAACTCCAAACTTGCTTCTGTAGCTCTCTATCTCGTTTGCAATATATGTAAAGAGTTCTGCCGCAAAGTCATCTGCACGGGGATCGTCGTTCCCGAATTTCGGAGCTTCCTTACATGCTTTCAGCACATCCCCGCAGCCCTCAAAATCGCATGCAAGAGCATCAAGAAGCCTCGACATGGACACCTGTTTTGTATCGTAAACAACATGCTTAATGGCTGCAACGCTGTTGATAAAATCTGCCACACCTATGCAGATTATTCCGTTTCCTGCGTTGTATTTTGCACCGCCCCAGGCGTAGTCTTTCGCATTGTCAATACACTCTTCAAAGCTCAATGAGAGAGCAGGGACCGGCCTATTCATGCAAATTTCGTCGATAATGTGGCTTGCCTTTACCACGACCCTGATCACAAAATGCAGCTGATCTTTAAGAGCTTTCATAAATTCTTCAAAGGTCTTAAAGTCACGCGGATCACCTGTCTGAGCACCTGCGAGTTTGCCGCTCTTCCTGCACTTACCGTTCAAAAGTGTAAACTCGACTACACTTCCAAGATTAATGTCAGCAAGGGCAGAATATCCACGCAGCTTCCCGGCCAGGTTTGTTTCTACACACCCGCCCGGATTCCAGTCAAGGGCTTCCCTTAGAGGGATCCCTTTGTTCATGAGCATGCGGATGCCGACTTCGTCATTGTGAAATGCGGGGAACCCTGTACCAAGACTGATGAGTTCCACGATCTTCCTAAGGAAGGAGTTTGGATTCTTCGCCATATTGTAACGCACGGAGAGCGAAGGCTGGTATAGCTGGGTGTCCATAGTGGCCTGAATGATCATGTACGAGAGATCATTGACCGCATCCTGTCCGTTTGTGTCTATACCACCGGCACAAAGGTTCTGGAACATCGGATATCCTGAAGCATATTCTGCAGATTTCGCGTCCTGGAAAAGGCAGGGCTCAGAGAACTTCACCCACAGACAGTCAAACAATTCCTGTGCTTCTTCCTGCGTTATCCTGCCCGCTTCCAAATCTGACTTATAGAAGGGATAGAGATACTGATCCATACGTCCCGGGTTATATGCGGCCGCATTCTGCTCCATGAAAATGCATATCTGGTAGAAGTAGAAAGACTGCATAGCCTCCCTGAAGGTCCTTGCCGGTCTGGCAGGTACCCAGCGGCATGTTTCAGCAATAGTTTCAAGTTCCTTTTTGCGTTTGGGGTCCTTTTCAACAGCCGCAAGATGATCGGCCTCTGTTGCATAGCGCTCAGCGAGGATGACAATGCCCTCTGCAGTTATAAGAAGAGCGTCCAGGTATACTTCTTTTTCGTAATCGCCGGGAACAGTAGGGTCAAGTGGGGCCTTGCGTTTCTTTATTTTATCGACGATCTTGTCAACACCGTTGTTTATAAACCATGAGTACCCTGCTGTGACTTCTCCCCAGCCTCTAACAGCCTTTTTATCGATATAAAGGGCTCCGTTATCACGAAGTGCCGCAACATCTGAAGGGATCCTTGCAAGCCATTCCTCATAGTTGGAACGGCCCTTCCAGTAAGGACGTATAAGTTCCTTGAAGGCCTCTTTGTCTTCAGGAAGGAGGTGGAACTTGTCATATTCCCTGGTGTTTATCGTTTCAAGTTCCCTGTCGAGGACAGACCAGCAGACATCTGCAGAGAGTATTCCACCCCTTATTTTGCTGCCTGAATTCCCTATGATCAGTTCATCGTCCCATATTTTTACTGTCTTTTCCCTGCACTGCTTTAGAAAAGCTTTCGCTTTCCTAGTTACAAGAGCTTCTCCCTGAGTCTCGAGAAAACTCTCGGTAAGGAGCTTCGCATCCTCAAGGTCGATCTCAGGATATGTCTCAAATACTTTTTCTTTGAGCCTGTTGACTCTTTCCATGTATTTCGGCTGCTCTTTTAGGTTTTCCATTATTGCCCTCCTGAATAGTCTCAACTAGAAATTTAGCAAACCTCGAATTTAACTTGTTGGCACTACCAGAGGCAGTACCAGTTTACGTAAAAAATTATAGCTCAATAAATCTTTCTGTCAATATATAATTTTTATAATTATTATCAATTTTAGGATTCCTGTCGTGATGACATAAGGGTAGAAGCCAGTGCGGTAGAAAGGATAATTAAACCTCCCAATGCTTCTCTGATTGACGGAATTTCATTCAATATTATTACCGCAAAAATAATACCGTAAAATGATTCAAGACCCGCAATTACTCCGGCAGTTTGTGCTCTGACATCTTTCATTCCCCCAATAAACAAGGAATGAGCCAGTCCGGTAAAAACAACGCCTAACAAGACGATCAAACCCCAATCCAAGGTTGTCATTAAAGGTTTGTAGAATAACAATATAGGTAATAGAACTATGCTTGCCGTTGCCTGTTCGTAAAATGTTATTACACTGCCAGAATAATTTGCAGCTAACTTTCTGTTCAATAGCGACATTATTGAAAAAGTAAGACATGCAAACATCCCCCAAAGAACACCTACCGTAAGATCATTGTTCAGGTCAAACTCGGGAACGATCAAAATTACTCCAATAAACATTACAAAGGCAAAAATTATGTCAATTTTTTTTAACTTTTCGCTAAACATTAGTGGCTCAATAAAAGTGACAAAAATTGGATAGGAAGAAAATGTTAAAAGAGCAATGGCAACTGTCGAAACTTGCACCGACTTGAAAAATGAGGTCCAGTGTACAGCAAGCAAAACGCCCATTGCAATAACAACTATGTAGTCTTGCAGAGAGGCCAATTTAATAGATGTTCCACTTAGCAAGAGGTAAATCCCTATTGAAATACTTGCAAAAAATACTCTTCCAAGAACTATATACTGCGGAGGCATGTTTAAAAATTTGCCGAAAAGTCCAGTAATTCCAAATAACAAAACAGCTATGTGTATTTTTAGCAGACTTTTTATGTGCTTTTCCATTAACGATCTCCAAGTGTCCCCATTCAATATTTCAGATTCTAAAAGGGAAGTGATATAATTTTTTGGTATTGCCATAGGTACTACCAATGCTGACAATTATACGCTCGATTATAATGATGTCAATCAGGTAATTTTTTGTTAAAGTAGGCTGTATAATTTAACAGATATTTCAATACATTAGGAGAGTTCATAAATGGATAATTTACTCTTGCCCAAAGATAGTACAGTTAGCAAAAAACAACTAGTCCAGAATAAGCTAGTACAGTTAATTAAAGAAAACAAATTTTCAGAAGGTGATAAACTACCCTCCGAAAGAGACTTAGCAAGATTACTCAATGTCAGCAGAAATGTATTACGTGAAGCGATCATTACACTTGCTGGATTTGGAGCAATCGAGGTAAGGGAGCGTCAGGGGATTTTTGTAAAAAAACAAGATGATTTCGGTATTACTGATAACCTACAAAACCTGCAGGCATTACCATCAGAGCTGGTTACTTATCAAATGGAGGCAAGGATCATAATATCAGTACCGGCTGCTCGGATGGCAGCTGAAAGACGGACAGAAGAAGATTTGAAAAAACTATGGGAATGTTATGAAAACTTCATTAACTGCCCATACCAAACTAAAGAGGAACAAATGCAAAACAGCAGATGGGAAGCGCTTCTGCATTATCTTGTAGTAGAGGCAGCTCATAATCCAGTCATCTCACGTATTAACGAGAGCATCAACTCTTTTGTTGAAAGAAACAACATACTTGTGCATCCTGATTTGATAAGTAAAACAGGATGGATGGAACATATCCGGGAGCAACACAAAAGAATAATAACTGCGATTGAGGTCAAGGACCCTATTCTCGCTGGTGACATTCTAAAAAAACACATGCTTGAGTCCATTTTCTTAATGGAAAAGAGTTACCCTCATATCACTTCCAGATTTTCCCACCCTTACTGGGCACTTTAAAAATCAATTTTCATTTTGCACTTGATAATAGCGCCGGAACAGGCATTTATCTGTCCCGGCCTGTGTTTTTTATTTCAATGCGGCAATAAAAAACCTCTAGACAAAATCAAACAATGTCTTTATACTAATACCCACTTTATGGTTGGTCCATGGTAGTGCCAATAAATTGCTTGTTTATTATTTTATATTCCAGACTAGTTGGCTTGAATTAAATTTTTATAATATCTGCACAAGCCACTACATTGAAAGGAGTGAATAATTTAATCGGTCACTTTAATCGTTTATTATCACAACCCGTTTAACACCAAATAAAGTGAGGAGAGGATCACATAATGAGAACTGTCAATTCAAAAACCAGAAACTATATTATCGCAGCACTTTTGCTTGTATTCATTGTTTGTGTACCATCAATCGCAAGTGCCAGACCTCTAAGAATGTACGCGCCTGACCCTGAAGACAGCTTTAAGACTCAGGGCTTGATTGACGCAACAAAAGAGATCAAAAAACTTACCAATGGCAAAGTGGATATCAAAGTTTACCCTGGCGGTCAGCTTGGTGGTTACGAAGAATCAGTTGAAGAAGTGAGACAGGGTACCATTGAGTTATCAGCGACATGGCTTACAAAACGTTGGGACCCAAGGCTGGACTTGCTCAACCTTCCCTACTATGCTCCCCTTGGATACAAGCAGCTGGCAAAAGTAGCTTTTTCTGCAAACTCACCTCTGCCTAAAAAAATTGATTCGATTCTCAATGAACTAGGTCTTGTCAGTCTTGGTCCATGGCCGGAATCATACGCAACCCTTATTTTTGCAAAAGGAAAGCGCCCTGAAAAGTTCACAGGATTTGAGAACAAGAAAAGAAGTATAAGAGTACCTGCAATGCCTCTCTACAGAGACACCTATGTAGCAATGGGCTACCAGACAGTAACTATGGATGTATCTGAACTTTGGAGTGCCATGCAGACAGGACAGGTTGACGGAGCATCAGGCCAGCCTCTCGAAAACGTATATCTGCTGGGGAAAGATATTGTTAAGCACGTGGATGCGAATAGAAGTGTTTGCCCTCCCATGTGGCTAATGATCAACAAAGATATTTGGAAATCATTCTCTAAGGAAGAACAGAAAATAGTCCGCGATACATTTAACAAACACTCGCTTAAAACCCTTCAGATAATGGATCAGAAAGATAAGGAATATGCACAGCTGCTCAAAAAAGCGGGGATTGAAGTTGCCGAATACCCCGACCAGCACTTTGTTGAGTTTGGCGCTCATATTAGAAAAGTAGTATGGCCAAAGTATTACAATGTATTTGGTAAAGACTTTCTTAAAAATCTGGACAAGATGGTCGTAGAAACGAGCAAATCAACAAAATAACAACTAATAAAAACACAACCAATCTATCTCTGTCTGCCTGAGCGCTATTTGCTCAGGCAGACACTTAGGCGAGAGGAGCATAACCGTGAATGGACTTTCAAATATGATCACTTCAATAATGAAATCAAAATTATGGTCGTTATTGATATGGATACAACGAGTAATTATGCTTTGGACATCAATTATAATGCTTTCAATATTGGGCACAGTTATTTTTGCTAGATATGTTTTGCATGCAGATGTATTTGGTTACGATGAAATAGTCCTGATAGATTCCTTTTGGATGTATTTCATCGGCGCGTCTTACGCAATGTACGATGGCACACACGTCAAAGCAGACATACTTGCCAGGTTGTTCAGCACACACATTCAGGCGCTTATGAAAGTGGCCGCCGGAATATTCCAGACAGGAATAAACATAATTTTCAATGTATTCGCTCTGAACATGATCCTTAGATCCATAGAAACCCAAGCCGTAACTTCATCATGGAGCATACCTTTCCTCTTCCCTCAAATGTCAATTTTAATAGGTTTCACATTAATGAGTTTCTATCTTCTTGTGTACACTCTAAGAGATATTGATTCATACCTGAGAATTATTGGGAAAGGAAGTAAGTGATTATGACATCTGTCCTTATAGCAGTAGGAATTATAATATTCGGGCTTTTGCTCGGAGTATATATCCAGTACGCTTTCCTCGGCGCAACGCTTTATTTATTGGTATCTTTGGGATACAAGAGCAGTTTTCTTCTGACCTATGGATATGGCATCCTCAACTCTCTTGTGTTGATTTGTGTACCCCTTTTCATTGCAGTTGGGCTCTTGATGAATAAAAGCGGAATAGGAAAGTGTCTCGTTGAGTTTGTTGATATCTTTGTAGGGAAAGTAAAATGCGGGCTTGCAGTTGTTGCTGTAGTCGCATCCGGGGCTTTTGGATCCATAGCAGGAAGCAGTCTTGCAACTCTTTCCTGCATTGGTTCAATAATGAAACCTCGCTTTGATGAAGCCGGATATGACAAGGGTTTCACAGCGGCCCTTATTACATGTGCAGCTCCTCTTGGACTCTTGATACCACCAAGTGCTCACATGATTCTTTATTCATGGTCTGGAAGGCAATCTCTTCTGGCATGCTTCCTTGCGACCGTGGGACCTGGGATCATGCTTATGTTTTTACTTTCATTAACAAGTTATTTTATATTAAGGAATAACCCAAACATAAAGACAAGAGACCCAATGAGTTGGGAAGAATTCATCAAAATGTCACAAAAACGAACTGTATCTGCAGTTCCCGCCCTACTAATGCCAATAATGGTACTTGGAGGAATATACGGTGGGTATTTCACTCCCACGGAAGCTGCAGCTGTTGCAGTTATCTACTCTATCCCTGTAGGTTTTTTTGTTTATAAAAAACTTACTATAAAAGACTTAGTGGAAACACTTATTGAAACTGCGTCGCAAACTGGCGTTATTATGGTCATGATCTTCTGTATTATGATGTTAAGCAGAATATATATAATGGAAGATCTTCCAGGAATGATCACAGATATTATCAAAAATTTCTCTACCAACAAGAATGTTATTCTGTTGGGTACAAACATTATTCTTCTTGTTATTGGCATGATAATGGACGACACAAGTGCCATACTTCTCTGTTCTCCAATATTTATACCAATATTACAAGAGTTCGGTGTTGACCCAATTCATTTTGCTGCAATTATCGGAGTAAACATTGGAATAGGTCTTCTCTCTCCTCCAACGGCACCATGCCTCTATTTCGGTTCAGGAGTTCTGAAAACTGATGTAATTGACATGCTACCAACGACCTTAAAATTTATCCTATTTGCATGGATGCCGACACTTATTGCTGTGACATACTACCCTCCACTCGCTCTATGGCTGCCTAATTTTATATTGGGATAAAGGTATAGCAAGAGCAAATAACACAAACACGAACTGCCGAGTATTACTCGGCAGTTCGTGTTTACTAGGTATATTTTTTATCCTCCCAAATATGCCAAAAGTACCCCGCCTGCTAGAACTGATCCTATCTGACCTGCAACATTCGCTCCTACAGCATGCATGAGGAGAAAATTTGAAGGGTCTGCTTTTTGACCCATTTTCTGTATAGTTCTGGCAGACATTGGAAAAGCTGAAATACCTGCTGCACCAATCATTGGATTTATTTTTTTACCTTCAGGCAAAAAAATATTTACTAACTTTGCCGTAAAAACTCCTCCAACTGTATCAAGAACAAACGCGACCAGTCCCATTACAATAATTGCAAGGGTGCTGACATTAACAAATTTTTCAGCGGTCATCGTTGCCGAGATCGAAAAGCCAAGGAGTATAGTTACAATATTTGCCAACTCGTTTTGAGCTGCCTGAGACAGCCTTTCAGTGACTCCACTCACACGAAGAAGATTCCCGAACATCAAAAAGCCAAGTAAGGAAATTGACGCCGGAGCAATCAGTCCGCCAATTATGGTTACAGCAATGGGAAACAATATTAGACCTCTTTTGGTTACAACTTTAAAAGAGGGAGGCATCTTGGTCATTCGTTCTTTTTTTGTTGTGATGGCCATTATTACAGGAGGCTGTATAAGAGGGACCAATGCCATATATGTATATGCAGCCACAGATATTGGACCAAGAAGATGGGGGGCGAAACGCGATGAAACATAGATCGATGTAGGGCCGTCTGCAGCCCCTATGATACCTATCGATGCAGCTTCGAAAACGTCGAATCCCAGTATCATCGCCAGCCCCATTGTCAGGAATATTCCCATCTGGGCAGTAAGGCCAAACAAAAAGACCTTGGGATTAGAGATAAGAGGAGCAAAATCACACATAGCCCCAACTGCAATAAATATCAACAATGGAAATATCTCCGTAGAGATACCCAGCCTGAACAACATTGAAAGTCCGCCTTCTACTACTTCCGCTCCTACCATCTGGTCGATCGCAGAAGAAAGGGGAAGGTTTGCCAAAATAGTACCGAATCCCATTGGGAGCAACAGACACGGTTCGAAATCTTTTTTTATAGCGAGATACATTAAGAGCATACCTATAAAGATCATTAGCATGCTTTCCCAAGTAACTGCGTTGATTATTTTAACTATCAGATCCAAGAAATTACACCTCCCAACATTTGAGTGAAACTGGTTCTTCTACAAATCACAGACGATTGGAGGAATAACTGTCAAATGCATCCGCAAGACGTAACACACCATCTTTTGCAACATCAGGAGACACTTTTGCAAAAGAGATGCGGAAGCTGTTATTGCCCTTATGTGCTTCATCCTGTGTAAAAAAAGCACTGCCGGGGATTATTCCAATCTTTTTTTCTACAACAGCAAACCTTGCAAAAGACTTAACGTCATCAATAAAGGGAACTTCTGCCCATACAAAAAATCCTCCTGAGGGATAATTAGTTTTTATCCCCAGCGGATCAAGATGATCCGCTATAGCTTTCATCATTCCATTTCTGCGGACCCTGTATGTATCACACAAGAAGTTTACCCTTTCATTAAAATCAATGGATTGAAGATAATTTACCAGCCCTTTTTGTACTATTGCAGCTCTTGTAAGCCCGGCACTCACTCTTAACGCATTCATCTGCTTTATCAGCGAACCTGGAATTACCGCCCAACCGCAGCGCATTCCCGGAGCGACCGTTTTAGAAAAACTGTTGGTATGTATAACTCTTTTGTCTTCTCCTGCAAGTTTAAGGTATGAGTCCGGGGTTACTCTGTCGTAACTAAGGTAGTGGTATGGGTCGTCTTCCAATATAGGGACATCAAATTTTTCTGCGACCTCAAGTATCTTTTTCCTTCTTTCAAGGGAAGCTGTACGGCCGCTTGGATTTTGAAAGTTAGGTATAGTGTATAAAAAACGAACACTGCGCTTGGATAGGATATCTTCAAGGGCTTCAGGAACTATACCTTCATCATCAGATGGCACCGATAAACACTGTGCCCCCTGTTTGCGAAAAGTCAGGAGCGACTCAGTGTATGTCGGTGACTCTACAAGAACTACACTGCCGGGATCTATTAGCGCCTCAGAAACAAGCTGGATCGCTTCACCCGCTCCATTTGTAAGAAGAATGTTTTCACTGCTCACCCATCCGGGAGCGATGCCATCAACAAGCATCCGGGCAGCTATCCAATCCCTAAGTTCGATCAGGCCAAAATCATCCTTGTAGTATGCAAGAAGGGATGTTTCATCAAAAACATTTTTGAATGCCTCTTTTAGTTCGGCGAGTGGGTATATATCAGCAGAAGGCTCTCCGGCTGTGAATGATATTGCATCATTTTCGATAGTTAATTTGATCATCTCACCTATTTCAGATGGCTCAAGCCGTTCTTTTGCCATGGTGCTCAACTGATCCCGAAAAACAAATTTTGCCTCCGTTGCCATTATTAACACCTTCTCCGCACAAATTATTATTAGATCGTGTCATTCACCTGAAACTATCTTTTTAATTTCCTCGTAAGAAAGTCCCTTCAAACCCAAAACATCAAAACCTCTGCCATTTTTCCTGTAATCAGTATCGTTGATCACCTGAGCAAGCTGTATAACTGAATCTACTGTCGGGACAGGAATATTTGCCAGCATAGCCATCTCTGAAAGCGGCAGAAGAAGGAATGGAACGTCCTCTGACAGGTATCTGAAAGTCATGGAAGTCGGGGAGTCCGCACCATGGTTTCCGTACACAGGATGATCTGCAAATATCTCATGAAGGTTGCTATGCTTCGTCCTGTCCAAATTATAATTTGAAACAGCGTCCTCGTATTCTGAAATAAGGTCATATCCCCAGGCTTTGCCGACTGCCAGGCGTTCAGCATCCATCATTTCCATAACTCTGCATACCGATCCTGTCATACCATCGTTATAAAAACGGAATCTCTGTCCGCTTTCGATCCTGCCTGTATTCATTATCATAGTCGGACAGTGAAGGATCATGTTTGTGTTTGCAAGTGCGACTGAGATCACATCCGGCAAAGGATTCAATCCTATGGGGAAAACATCTTTGATCTCCCTTATCAGGTCACTTGTACGATTACCCGGTATAGCAGAAATCCACATACTTTCCTTGATTCCAAAGACAAGCGAACTTTTGTCAACCTGAAGACGGGTAGCATAAGGTATGGTGTCAGATTCTCCTATTAGGACCTTATCCGCAATGCCTCTTTTTTTTAATTTCATATATAGAGATATCGAACCAAAATTGCCGGGCATAATAACAATTTTTTGTCCCTCTTCAATAAACGGTAAAACGAATTCAAAAGCGGATTCCTGTCCAAATGAAGGCATTACGCAGTAGATTATGTCCGCTCCGCAAATCACCTCTTTAGGGTCAGTTGATACTACTGAGAGCTTAGCGCTGCCATGCACTTGTCCTTTTAATTTTATGGATTTGTTGTTTCTTATGATATGGTTTAAATTAACAGCAAAAGAAGGATTTTCCCAAATTCTCACTTCATGGCCTCTAAGAACCATGTCACCGGCGATAGCATGTGCACCGTTTCCAGCTCCAAGTACTGCAATTTTCATACACCGCACCTCCTAAAGCTATTTTCAAAATGGCTCCCCGGATAAATTGATTGGACGGGGAGCCATTTGACGAATATTCTTATCCAGCCTGGATGGTCAACTCCAAAAAGCTTTGTGCTTAAAATGGCCCGAGGTTAATAACCGTCGCAAAAATCAGAATCCCGGCTGCAAGAACACTCCACATTACCATCAACGGCCACACAAATTTTGCCCATTTCTCGTAGGGTACTCCCGCAAGTCCTATTGCTGCCATGAGCACGGGCTGTATCGGGGAGATCGCGTTTGTGATCCCGTCGCCGAACTGGAAAGCAAGCACAGACACCTGTCTTGTAACTCCAAGTATGTCTCCCAGAGGTGCAAGGATAGGCATAGTCGTCGCAGCCTGACCTGAACCTGAAGCAAAAATAAAGTTAAGAGCGGTCTGGACCAAAAGCATACCTATTGCAGAAAGACTTGCTGGCAGCCAACTCACTACCACCGCCAGACCATTGATGACAGAATCCATAATATTTCCTTCGCTTAGTATTACAACGATAGCTCTTGCAAGGCCTATGCAAATTGCAGCAAAGACCATGTCCTTTGCTCCAAGTACGAAATTCTCTGCAATTTCGTCGACCTTAAGACGGCCGATCAAACCACAGCAAATACCCATCATGATGAAGATCGTGATTATTTCCTGGAGATAGTAACCTTTTTTGATTACACCCCAAGCAAGAAATGCGAATCCAATCAGTACCACCGCGAGTATAGCCATATCTTTCCCTGAAAGTTTCTCTTCGGAATTAAGAATTATATCTTCCTTCGATGCAGATGAACTGAGTCCATATACTACACTTTTAGTGGGATCCATCTTGATTTTTTTGGCATAGCGCATTATCCACCACCAGACAAGGACGTAGAACAATGCCATACATCCAAATCTAAAGCCCATTCCCGAGAATAAGGGCAATTCGGCTATTCCCTGTGCGATGCCAGTATTAAATGGATTCATCGGACCGGCAGTATATCCGACATAAGCACCCAGATATATCATAGCTACACCTACTACAGCGTCATATCCAACGCCTTTTGCCATAGCGACAGCCAATGGAATAAAAACAAGAGATTCTTCAGCCATTCCAAATGTCGCTCCTCCGGCAGCTATCACGAGCATTGTGGCAGGAACTAAAATATGCTCTCTGCCCTTCAGCTTTTCAACAGATCTGTTTATAGAACGGTTAATAGTACCTGTCGCGTTGATCACCTGAAAGACCGCGCCAACCATCAAAACAAAAAATATAATTTCGCTTGCTGCATCCAGACCTTTTGGCAAAGACATAAAAGTATCAAAGACACCCACCGGTTTTTGTTCAACACTGTGGAAGGTCCCCGGCACAACAAGGGTTCTGCCTGTTTTTTCATCTTTCATTCGTTCGAACTCGCCTGCAGGGATCGTGTAAGTTCCTATTGCGGCAAGAATGATCAAAAAGGAAATCAGTATGTATGTGTGCGGGATCCTAAATTTAAACTTTGTCATTTTGTTTCACCTCTTTCTTTTATTTAAAAAATAATATAGTGAAGGCCTGTCAGCCCTTTTTGCAAAATACCGACAGACCTAAAACAAATAATTAGCGTTTGGGTTCTATTTCAACATCTTTATTGAAAACATACTGGTCAAACATATTCAGTTTCGTTGCTTTTTCAAAAACTGCTGTTGCAACCGCAACATCCATTGCTCCGGTACCGATTGGGATACATACTATCCTTTCGTTGTTCTTGACCTTTCCGTCTATCTTTCCACAGACGACTTCCCCAATAGTTCCGGTTATCATTTCCTGCTTAAATTTGCCCTGATCAACCACGCTTTTCAGTGCACCCCTATGCATTGTTTGGCCTATAGAATCAACAAATACTTTATCCGCACACAGAAGAAGTTCATCTTCACACTCAGTAAATGACCCCATAGGGAAAACTATCTGGCCCGGTTTGATCCAGGAGCTTTTGATGAACTTGTTCCTTCCATGAGTTACCGAAACTACTATGTCTGCCTCTTTTGGTACATCTTCCGCTGATGCAGCTGCACAAATTTCTGTCTTGACGACCTTTGACATCTCATCAATATATTTCTTTACGGCTTCAGGGTTGATGTCATAAATGACAACTTTTTCAATATCGAATACCTCTGCGAAAGCCATTAACTGCGTCCTGCCCTGAGCCCCTGCTCCATAAATGCCCAACTTGATTTTCTTCCTGCCGGATATGTATTTTGCGGCAACAGCAGCCTGTGCTCCGGTCCTGTAATTAGTTATCTGCTCTCCGTCAACAATACATCTAAAAATCCCTGTTTCCGGATCAAATAACAAAATTAGGGCAATTATGTACGGCAGCCCCCATGAAGGATTGTTCAAAGATCCTCCTACGCATTTGATGCCTGCACTTTTTTTGCTATGAATATACGCAGGCATTGCATTGAGGCCATTTTTATAAGGAGGCCATTCTGCATCTTCACCAAGTTCCAAAGTTATTTTGGTGGGACAGATAACCTCACCTTTGCCCCATCCGTCAAAAGCATCTTCACACGCTGCGACAGTATCTTTCATCGTCAGCAGCTCTTTTACCATTTCTGCGTTGATAAGTTTACACGGCATCTCTTCTACCTCCCGAATATCTTTTTTTAGTTCCGAAACAAATAATCTCTTATTACTTTTTACATGATTTACGGCAGTAATTTAACAAGATAAAACAGTAAATCCCAAATTGTACATACCTGTTTAAATATCCTACAATTATAATATACATCTATTTTTAATATGTCAACAACTCTTTCTGAATTTTCTGATTACGCCATCTGATTTATTTTGATAAATGTTGTCATAAAGAGGAGATCCAGTTTAAAATGGTAACGATAAAGGTCCAACTTTGAGAGGAGAAATAACATTGCTAAGGCCCGTTATGAGAAAAACTCTTTCACAGACGATACTATTAGAAATAATAACGGCGATAAAAAATGGATTATGGCAACCCGGAGAAAGAGTTCCCAGTGAAAAAGAGCTGGCTGACTCTTTTTCTGTCAGCAGAAATTCTGTAAGAGAGGCGATAAAAACTCTCAATAACATGAACATACTCGAATCCAGACCGGGACAGGGAACCTTTCTTTCTAAAGATGCTGTCAGATATATTCTTTCTTCTGAATTGATTGAAGACGGGTACAGGGATGCAAGTTTATTTGAAATAACTGAAATCAGGGCACTATTGGAAGCACAGAGCGCTTATTGGGCCGCTGAAAGAGCTACTGATGATGAGATGGAGGAACTAAAGCATATCTTGGTCATTGCACAAAAAAGCAGAAGTGATACTATGCAGGAACAAGACAGGGTACATTATTTATTTCATGACACGATAGTAAAGCTTGCAAAAAACTCTTTTGTTGTAAGGCTTCTTTCTTCGATCCAAGCTGAAATTGCAGCACAAAGATCAAAATTTGATGATATGTCGCCTGTAGACATATCAGAACTTATCCAGGATCAGGAAGAAATAATCAGCTGTATTCTACAAAGAAAGCCCGTAAAAGCGAGAGAGGCAATGACCAAACACCTCAATAAGGGTTTGATGCTGATCGCTGTAAACGCATCCGACATTAATACTATCTCCGATAAGCGAACTATACAGCATTAGTCTCACTTATCCCATTTTTTGAATTTTGATGTCAGGCTGACCTTTGTTGGATCAGTGAAAATATTATTAATATTTGACTGAAATGTTACATTTCATTTTTTGGCCTTTTTTGGGGTTCTACTTAACCTCTCCACAACCGATATACAGGTCAACATTTCTCGGTTAAAATCTTAAGTGCAATGTTGAACAATTTTTAATGTTTGGAGGAGGATTTTCATGAAAGCTACTGAGGCACTGAAACATGAACATGAGGCAGTGAAGCTCATGATGCGAATTATGGAAGCCATCTCTGCCAGGATAAGATCAGGACTAAAAGTTCAGCGTCAGGATCTGGACAATATGACAGATTTCCTTAGGGTCTTCGTTGATCGCTGTCACCACGCCAAAGAAGAAGAGATACTCTTTCCGATTCTTGAAGAGGCCGGAATACCCAAAACAGGTGGCCCTATCGGCGTAATGCTTGCCGAACACGAACAGGGAAGGGAGTACACCCGCAACATAAGCCGAAACCTTATAAACTTTGAAGCTGCAGATAACTCCCGGGCTATGGAGCTCTCAAACAACATGAAGGCCTACATCGAGCTCCTGGATGAACACATCCTAAAAGAGAATGATGTCCTCTTCCAAATGGCAGATAAGGTGCTTACTGAGGAAGTTCAGGAGAAACTTTATGATCGTTTTGAGGAACTCGAAGAAGAAGTGATCGGGCTCGGAAAACACGAAGAACTGCACAAAATGCTCGAAAAAATGAGCGCTATTTATCTAACTTAACAAAAGGCGGCTGCGCGCGGCTGCCGCCTTTTTGATCATTTAATATACACTTGTCCGTGCTGCAATACCTTACAGCACAACAACAGTCAAAGGTTTTGTCCATCCCTTCTCTCCCCCATATTTTCCGAGCAAGGAATTAAGTAACTCGCTTATACCTGTCAGAGTGTTCAAATATTTACTAAAATTTGTTAACATAAAACAGTGTAAGAAGTAGCGTTGCTGTCAGTGTCAGAATAAGGCAGTTGTTCATTCTGTTTGCTTTATTCTTTATCGACTTGCTCCATCCCTGAATCTCCCATTTTTTTTCTATCTCATTGTACAAAAACCATTTATCTCCGAAAAAAAATGGAACTTTTCCATCGAAAAATTTTTCCATTGCTCTCATAGCACCGGCCTCCTGTCGATTTTAATAAACACTTCAGTTTAAAAACAACATCCAACCGTACGTACGGCGCAAAATAAACTAATGAAACAATCAAGTAATAATGCTGTGATATGAGCGTCATGACCGCTTCTAAATATTTTTACATAAGCAATGAAATACTTACATACAAAAAAGCAGGGAATGAACTTAAATCAGCTATAGTTTTTATGCATAAAACAGGTTTTACTTTATTCTTATTTAAAGTCAAAAAAATTGACAGATTTAGGCTTCAAATAGATTATAAACAGCAGATACAGTCCGGCAAAAGTATTGATACCAAGGAAGATGTTATTAAAAAGAAATTTAACGGATTTATCTTCTAAAAGGCGTCAGGGATGCAAATATGTTTTATTCACCCAAATAACCGTTGGAAGAGCGGGAGCAACGAGAACAGCATCAAGTATATTCCCCTCTCAAACTCTTATCAGTCTCCTTGATTTGACAATCCAAGCAGTGTTATCCTTAGCAGAAGAGGTGAAGGAAATGGCCAACAAAAAAATTGAACTGGATTCGACGGATTGGAAAATAATTGCTGAACTGCAGCGGGATGCGCGGGCGACATTTTCAGAAATCAGTAAAACTGTTGCTATGAGCCTTCCTGCTATTAGGGATCGTATCCTGCGAATGGAAGGATCAGATATCATCTCCGGCTATCACGCCGATATCAATACAAATGCGCTTGGCAGAACGTTACATGTTATGTTTACTCTCAAATACAATACCGAATTGGCTGGATCTAAAAAAATGGACGATGCGATTAACCTGTTTCTCAAATCTACTCCTGAGGTGATCCAGTTTTGGTCTATCTACGGTGAACTGGATTTTTTTATTGAGACAGCTTTTAATTCAAAAGACCGAATGAACGAATTCCTGAATGACTTAAGAAAATACGGATTTGTAAGAAGCCATATGGTTGAAATATACGTTAAAACACCTTGTTCGGAATTAGTCAGCAATGCCAAATAACCCAGGAATCGTGACCGCACCTTCATGATTCGATAATGACCAGTAAAAACAACAGCATACGGCCTGTTTTGGGCGCAATTTAGTTGCCACGCTAAAATGACACCAAACGGATATGCTATAAAAATGTCACAAACACCTCAATTATAACTTTGAGATTTCTGATACCGTAGATACTTTCTTTCGCAGATTTAAACTCTGTATTGCATTTAAAAAACCTGGCACGTATAAACCGATAAAGGTTCCTGCTGTAAGAATTTTTTCAAAAGCTTTTCAATCTGGTTTTAAATAACCGAAATCTCTTTATTGAGATAAAGACAGAAAAATCTTCTGCCAAAGTATGCAAAGACGCCTTTTATCATTTCAAAAATACCTGCTCTATAAACTAAATAAGGTTAACAGCGCTTCTTGCAGAAAGGATTATAAACAACATGGTGACAAAGCTCACTGATGACAGGAGAGTTAATATGTTCATCGCGGGATCTAGAGGCGTTGGTAACCAGACTTATTAATGGAGAATCCTTCCTTTCCGCTGTCGAAAAAGCGTTGATAGATGCTTTGAGATAAGATTTGAAGTTTGCAAAAACTTTACAGTGAGGGCTGCTTAGGATCAGATTACCATACATGAAAATTTATCAAGAAATAACATCTGAACTACACATTCTTATCATTTCAAAGTTTTGTTCTAAAAATCTGAGTGTTTTTAAAGTTTGACAGAGGAATACATTTTATAGTGCCAGATCCAAAATAATAGGCATATGATCGCTTAATTCAAGCCATTTACGAGCCAGACCAATATCGTATTTTTTTATCAGGTCTTTGTTACAGAAACAATAATCAATGTGGTATGGCTTGTCATGATCTCTATACATAAAGAATGAAGGCTGAGTTTCTTTGCCCTGCTCATTATTATAGTCATCACTGAAAAACAGCCAAACGATCAAGTAAGCCCGAATTGTCCTGCCTGATTTTTATCGTCCAGCCCCAAATCGACGAAAATAAAGCTTGTTATCAGTTGAAACAAAAAAGCCCGGAACGATTCCAGCAGTTTTTTCAGGTTGATGCCACAGGATGTCATCAGGCGTTTATTTCATCACCGATTCTTCCCTTCAGGCAGTTCCCTTCCATACAATGGCCTTCTTTCGGCTATCCTATTACTGGTTCCGCATTTCTTAGTTTGAGTTTTTTCTTATGGGCTGATGTAATTTTCTATTTTGTCTTAGGTATAAAAACTCTACATTGCAGGTTTTCATGTACTCTTTTCTCCCGTATCATTTGTTGCAGTAAACCTCTTCAGTATATCAGCCGGACATTCGGGCATTAAGTCTGTCAGATCTATTGCCGTATCTCGCGTAAAGCCATCCAGTCTTCTTTCAGCATAAAATACGTAAGCTCACACCCCCACTTGCCCTTGAACCATAAACTCCTGACTGAACTTTTGTCTTTCTTCATGCAAAGCCCCTCCAGCAGCCTGATGCATGCAGTATTTTCTACATCAGCAACAGCGGAGATCCTGCGTACATTTAAATTCTCAAAAGCATAATCGAACAAACACCTCAGGGCTTCATCTGCAACCCTGTTTTTCTGATAAGAAACAGAAACATTACATCCGACCTCCGCATTGCCTGGTTCGTCATAAATTAAAAGAATCGCGCAATCACCTATAAGACGGCCGGACGTTTTATCGACAATTCCAAGCTGAAACCACTCACCAGGCACCCCCGGCTTAGAATCCTTGTGTTTGTTAATATATTCAACAGCCTGCCCACTGGTGTAAGGTTCCCAATATTGATACCTTGCAACATTTTCATCAGCTCTGCAGGAAAGGAAATCTTCAAGATCTGTTTCACGAAGTGTTCTCAGTATAAACCGTTCACTTTCTATTTTCATATGTGCACCTCTTTACCAGAGCTGATATTAATTTTAACAGACGCAAACAAGAAATACGATGAGAGAGATACCATCTGGTGGAGATTACAGGGCACCAGGCAATAACAAATAAATTCCAGTAATGGGCGATATGCGTAACATTACAGATAATATATTTCATCCCTGTTAATAAAAACAAACAGTATATCAGTCTGTTTTCCGTGCCAGATAAGAAAATAGGTGCATCTTCTCCCCTTTTATGTGGAAAGAAAAACCAAGGTTTTCGCCTGAATCAGTAGTATAACCAAGTTCTTCTGAATCAAGAATATCAAAACCGCTTCTTATGCTTTTCAGAAAATACTGTTTGCTGAAATTATTTGTATACGATTCGGGATATTCTTTCAGCAGGGTTTGCATAGATTTATGCCCGTGCTCGAAATAAAAATACGTTCCCAGCGCAAGAGCAGCCTTTTTCAGATACGGGGAAAGGTGATCCAGCCAGAAAGTATGGTGGTAGAAATTATGCTCGTTAAGCGCGAAGAAATCTATGTTTATATCAACTGTATGCGGTTTAAGCGGCGGTTCCAGTCCGGCGTCGGCAATGTAAAGGATGTCTAACCCGCATTTCTGCCTTTCGATCAGATCTTTGTAAACACGCAAAGTTTCCGGAAATTTATCGATCACAATTATCATAGTATCTTTAGGCAGGATATGCTGGTGGTTGTGCAGGAAGAACCACGCATTGACATAGGTTTCAAGCAGTACCTTGCCGGACGGCTCTGCATTCAGCAATTTTTCGGTCATACAGTTATATGAACGCTGAAATAGGCTTATCAGGTCCGGAGGCAGATCTTTATAAAGTTCACGCACAAGGTCCGGCTTATCATGTTTACTTCTATTGATGTTCGGTGTATGCAGTATCCCGTCGGCGATATGAGCATGATAGCCGCAATGGCAGCTTAGATCACCATTAAATATATATTTCTGGTTCATGTGTACATTGCTGAGCATCAGCTCTTTATGGCAGACGGGGCAGCAAATACAGCGAAGCATGGAGAGAGGGAGTCCTATATCGGATGAACTGTCCATCATATGAATATCCAGATCGGCAATTTTCTTTTCCAGCGAAGTCTGGGCTTGCTCAAGCCGGATTTTGTTTTTTCTCAGCGCTTCTATCTGATGTCTGTATATGTTTTTCAGGTCATCCACATCCTGTTTGTCTGCAAGATTGGAAACTCTGTACAGGGAAATAATCTGATGAATGACCTTGAGTGAAAAGTCAAGGTTTTTCAAATCAAGAACAAACTCAAGCTCCTTAAGCGTATTATCATCAAAGACATATTGACCGCCTGTATTTTTAGGGGGAACAATAAGACCGTAGCTTATATAGTAATAAATATTGTCTGTTGATATGTGATATTTATTGGAGACCTGACCTATGCGCATATATTTATCTTCCCCTTCGATATCATACCCCTGTTCGGACTATCCCACAGTATACTGTAAACATTGAGTGGGCTCAACCTTTTTACAGTTTTTGACAAAATTCTCTATTGACCCGGACCTATATCGAAAGGTTAAAACATATATATTTCAGGCGCCTGAAAAATTCAAAACAGGGAGTGCATTTTTGTGAATGAGAACAAAATATTGAAACGCAGTTTCGGTATGCGTGAAGCTGTTACCATTACAGTAGGAACAGTAATAGGTGTCGGGTTGTTCACTGTTGGTGCCAACGTAGTCGGCCTTATGGGCACATCGGTGATACTGGCAACATTTGTTGCTATGCTGATCAGTATATATCCCGCATTGCTCTACGCAGAGATGGGTGCGGCCCTGCCGTATGCAGGAGGTACATACAAATACGCTTCTGTCGGTCTTGGCAAACCCTTCGGCATGCTCGCAGGATGGAATTTCATAATTTCACTGGTCTCTGTAACCAGCGGTGAAGCGCTGGCTTTCAGTTTTTATTTTAAGACTCTTTTCAGTGCTTTTGGTATCGAACTTCCTGTCAGTGATGTTGTAATAGCAAGCATTGCTGTTATTATATTTATGTTTACAAACATCCGCGGCGTAGAAATGACCGGACGCCTACAGAACGGATTCATGTTTTTCTTCTGGGGCGTTGCACTTATATGGTTCGTGATGATGCTGCCAAATGTGCATCTTGGCAATTTTGTAAAAATACCTGATTTCGTCGATTTTTCCCCTAAAAGTTTTATTGGCAATGTAGCTCTGATATGGTGGTGTTTTGCAGGATTTGAGACCTGCTGCGCTATGGGTGAAGAGATCAAGTACCCTCATATCAATATTCCGCGGGCACTTTTTCTTTCTCCATTTATAGTATTTGCAGTAAACGCCACATTCCAGTGGTTCCTTGTCGGAATAGTCCCTGAGGACACTTTACCTGCCATTGCCGAAGCCTCGGCTCCATATGCTGACGCAATGATCAAGGCGGGAATACTTGGTTTTCCTCTTGCCCTGCTTGCAGCAGGCATTGCTTTCGGAGGAGATTTTTCAACGCTGAATGCCAGCATAGCAGTGCCTCCCCGTTATCTGTTCACAATGGCACGCGACGGGGCCATGCCTCGCATTTTCGCCAAAGTTCATCCTAAATTTCAGACACCGCATATCTCCATCATTGTGCTGGGCGTACTTACAGTTCTGCTGATAACAACCAATTCCATGATATATATAGCTTCTCTGAGCCTCTTCGCTGATCTGTTCTACTATGTGATAGGCATCGCGGCGGCCTATGGACTGAGAAAGAAAAAACCTGATATGGCGCGTCCTTACAGAACTCCGTTCATTGAAATAGGTGTCCCGGTAAGTATCATCATATATCTCATAATGATGACACAGCTTAATTCCGAAGCCCTTTGGACAGGCATCGTCTGGTGCGCACTTGGTCTGATCATCTTCTTCATCTGTCGCAGGAAATACGGAGACAGCGGTGACGAAGAACTCAGCAAGCTGATAATGGCACACGATGACCCGGCCCCTGAAGAAAAGGCAAAAATGGATAAGGAATATCGCATTTGGAAAACCATTGTTGGAATCGCATGTGCGGCAGCAGCTCTGTTATATATAGTTCCTCTGATTCTTAAATAACAGCTGAAAGTATAAAATCTGGGGGCAATAACAATGAAAGTAATCAAGAAAGCGAAACCACGTACCAATGTAGACAATCAGCAGCTTATAGATAATGTGTCAGCTATGATAAAAAATGTACGTCAGAACGGCGATAAGGCATTGCTTGAATATAACGCCCGATTCGACCAAAATCAGCGGCCTCAGTTAAGAATCAGCCGTACAGAGATCGAAGCTGCCTATAAGCAGGTAAGTAAACAGGAACTAGCCGATATGCGGACAGCAGCCGGACATATAAAAGCATTCGCAGAGGCACAGAAAGCCTCAATGCATGAGCTGCAGAATTTTCAGACAAAACCAGGGGTATATCTGGGACACAGAATCATCCCCGTTGATTCATGCTGCTGCTATGTTCCAGGCGGCAGTTATCCGCTATATTCCACGGCGCTTATGCTAACCATCCCGGCTAGGGTTGCCGGGGTTAAACGAATAACTGCATGTTCCCCCTCAGTTAAGGGCGATGTGAACATAAATGCGAAAACTCTCGTTGCAATGGATATCGGAGGTGCGGACGAGATATATGCCGTGGGCGGAGCACATGCGATAGCAGCCTTCTCATATGGTACCAAACAGATTGCCCCCGTAAGCCTGATCGTAGGTCCAGGCAACCAGTATGTGACCGAAGCGAAACGCCAATGCTACGGCAAAGTCGGGATAGATTTTATAGCAGGCCCAAGTGAAGTGCTTGTAATAGCTGAAGCAGGTGCAGGAGCGGATCCACGCATAATAGCCGCAGACTTGCTCGCACAGGCGGAACATGATCCTCTGGCAAAAGGTATACTGGTAACCACCGACGAAGCACTTGGAAACGCGGTTATAACATCAGTTGAAGAGCAGTTAGCAGTACTGCCTACAGTCGACATAGCATCCAGATCATGGGCGGATTATGGTGAGGTAGTACTTGCAGACAGTCTTTCTGAGGCAATAAATATTGCTAACAGTTATGCCCCGGAACATTTGGAGGTCATAGTTAATAAGCCGGAAACGGCGGTCTCGAATCTAACCAATTACGGGTCACTGTTCATCGGTCAATACACTGCAGAGGTATTCGGTGATTATGCATCTGGCACAAACCATACTCTGCCGACATTGAAAGCGGCGCGTTATACTGGTGGAGTTTGGGCCGGCACCTTCCTCAAGGTCTGCACGCACCAGAGTATGACAAAACAGGCTATGCTGGAAATAAGCGGCCTTGTTTCAAATATGGCGCACGGCGAGGGGCTTATAGCTCACGCAAGGGCTGCCGAGATAAGAAAAGAAATATACGGTTAAATTTTAATCTGCGCAGTGATTAATTAAACTTAATCGGCAACAGGGAAGGCAAAATAGCCCAACCTGTTGCCGATTTTGGGCAGCCATCTGAAAAGATAAGTACTACTTGTGATTTTTCTGTGCTTGATCCTTCGGCTCTATTGCGTCAATTTTTTGTTGTACCCTTTGTCATCGTATGGCTGTAATTTTTCAAGCCACTCTTTTTCCATATTCTCCAATTCCCAGTTGATATTAACGATATCTTTGCATTCCTTTTGTTCTATGACTTCATATGAAAAACTCTCCGGGCCAAAATCGTTCCAGTCCTTTTGTAATCTTGCATTGGGATGCCTGTTTGCCTCCAGCTGCATCCGCAGCGTCAGCCAGCGATTTTTAAGGTTAGAGCTTGTTCCGATCAACACCTTTGAATTTTCATTGTTTTTGATCTGATACACGCCCATATAAACTTTTATTTGTTTGTATGCTTCCATCAGTTCCTTACGTTTATCTTTATCCATATTGATTTTCCTCTCTTTTTGGATCCCTTACTCCATTTGTAACGGATCAGTAACCTGCTTCTTTGAGCAGCCGGGACAGAACAGACAGCCGTTCCCCGATTATTTCCCCATCCTGGCTAAGTGCCTGTGAAAACAATTGAATATCCTCATCGATCATTGGGTTGTCTTTGCATACTTCGATCGTCATCGCGTCACCCTGTAATCCAACACGATCGATCAACGGGTTATCCGGGTCATAAAGTTTCGGATAGCGGTATGCGTTTTGAAAATAGAGGTAACTCCTGCAAGTAAGGATCGCCAGGTCAAGAACGCGGTGCATAGGCAGTTCCTCAGATTGGCGCGACCATTTTTCACCTGTGTATCTCCATACTTTAGCAGAAACGTCAAGCTTCCCTCTGTCATTCCATTGAGCCAATCCTAGCGAAAGGCCCTTTGCATCTGTGTTATATGCCTTGCGCCCGTCAATATTCTCATAGTCCTCAGATACAATGACCGGTTTGTGTTTTAATGTTTTTGGTATCTTCACTATAAGCATCTCTCTTCCGGTAAGTTTAGTAATTTACTAAATTACTAATTATCTTAGCACTCATTATTTCATTGGTCAATTTTGCACCCCGGGTTGACTTGATTTGTGAAGTGGGGTAAGCTTGCCGGCAATATCCAAAAACGAAGGCGAGTGATCCCATGTCAGCTGAACGAAGCAAGGCCATATTTCTGAAATACAACGTTCCCAAATCATCAACTGCACTTTTCATCGAAACAGGATCACCGCGACCTCGACCGTAGACCTCTCTCTTTAGTGCCGTGGCATCATGCTCATGGCCGTTCCTAAATATTTTTGACCTCTTAATTCAAAAGCAAACCATGACCGCGGCACAGAATTGCGCCGTGACATTCTTTTTGTACGCTTAAATGACCAACGGATGCGTTTTTATGCAGGCCGCTGACAGCTGTCTATTTGTGATAAGAAAGGAAATGATTCTATGAAAAACATAAAGGAAAAGAAAATCGGAATGGTCGGGTTCGGCCACCTTGGAAGCTCTATAGCAGAGGCATTGGTAAAAGGAGGATTCCAGAAGTCAAACCTCATGATCTCTTATAAAGGAAGCCGGGCCACAATGGATAGGGTCTCAGGGCTGAAGCTGGAGAGCTGTGTCAGGGATTCAGAGTATCTGATGAAAAACTCTGACATAATCATCCTTGCAGCCAGGCCCCAGAATATCAGGGAGATCGCAGAAAACTATGTGAGGAAGGATACTCTGATACTCTCATTCATGGCTGCGCTGCCCCTTTCAGCCCTAAGTTCATTTTTTGACTGCAGTATATCAAGGGCGATGTGCAGCGGCCCCGAAACGATATCAGGAGGAAGGGGCATCTGTGTTCTGCATCACGGAACTGATGCTGCAAGGAATTTAGTAAGCCTGTGCGAAATGAGAGAAATAAAGATCAAGACAGAAGATGAAATAGACGCATTTACCGCCGGAATATGCATCCCCCCCATACTTATGAATATAAAAATGGATGAGCGGGAAAGGAAAAAGACACTCAAAAATATGGCCCTTCGCTGGTCCGTTTACCGCAAACTTTCAGACTGGATCCAAGCTGAACTTGCATTATCAGCTTCTCAAAACGACAAAAAATCTCTCGAAAACGTCTCGACAAAAGGCGGGGTCTCAGAGGCAATGTTGACCAGCCTTATTAACGGGGGATCCTTTTTCTCCTCTGTCGAAAGGGGCATAGAACGCTGTGCCGAGTTGAGGTCCGAGCTCTGCAAAAGCCTTGCAGTAAGGGCAGCGTAAGATAAATCTTAGATGTTGGAAAATCAGGCGGGATCGTGCCTTAAGAACGCTTACCGCCTAGTTGTAAAGTTAGTACAGAAGGTATTGCGTATATAGATTTGTGTAAACATCCCCAAGCCAGTTGTTATGGGGCCCATCATTCATGCTCTCTATTTCACCCTGCTGACCTTGATTTTATATGTTGCACCGATTTTTTCTATCAGATCGATATGAATATTATTGAGGTTATCAGCAAATTTTGACCTGTCCGGAAACCTGAATGCAGCACTGTTTAGCCAAAGCACTTTATAATCTGCATTCAAGAGCTTTACAGAAGCTCTGCCGTTCCTCCATTCAGCTATCCTGTCATCAGCTTATCTGCCTGATCCATTCCTCTGTAACTCTCATAGTGATGAGACACAACATTTCATCGGAACATCATTGGAAACGAAAGTGTCCTTTGTTTTTGTGACTTTTCACAGCTGAATGTTTAAACTCAAAAAACATAATTTTATAGCTAAAAAGGTCTACAATGTCTTCATTATCAAATACACCAAGAGGCCGCTGACAAAGAGGGTAAGTGCATTAAAAAATTTAACAAAATATAAAGGAGGTCGAGTACATGTATAATTTTATTAAAAACACGTTTCCTTTTTTCTATCTGCTATGTTTTCTCTTTGGAATATTCATTTTTTTAGCAGACAGTCCTGTATCTGCCTGTAGTCGTGTTCTTTCGTCAAACAATGGGCAAGCCGTTCTTGTTGGCCGAAATATGGACTGGCCTGAAAATATTGATAGTGAATTATGGTTTCTGCCGAGAGGGATCAAGCGGAGCGGACTTACAGAAGGAAATGCCGTGGTATGGGCTGCTAAGCATAGCAGTATTGTAACTGCTTCCACTATTAAAGGACAATCTTTTGTCTCGGATGGGCTGAATGAAATGGGGCTTGAAGCAAATCTGCTTTGGCTCAATGAAAGTGATTACGGCAGGCGTGATGAGACAAAACCGGGGATTTCTGTCGCCTTATGGGCCCAGTATGTACTTGATAACTATTCAACAGTTGCAGAAGTCGTCCAGGCGATTCGTGCAGGAGAATACCAGATCGTAGATATCAACATTCCTATGTTCATTCCCAGCGTCGGTACAACAGAAGCGCGGGCTTCTCTGCATCTTGCTCTGGCGGATAAAACTGGTGATTCAGCTATAATAGAATTCCTTGACGGTAAACCTGTTATTTATCATGACCGCAAATACACAATAATGACCAATTCCCCTACCTTTGATAAACAGCAGGAAAACCTAAAGCAATACCAAGGTTTTGGCGGGAACAAACCATTACCTGGAACATCTGAAGCTGTTGATCGTTTTGTAAGGGCATCCTTTTATCTCAAAAACTTACCACAGCCCCAAAACCTCCGCGAAGCAATAGCGCACATACTCAGCGTAACCAGAAATGCGTCACAACCTTTCATCGTATCCCTGGACCCGGAACACCCATACACCGCAGCCACAATTTGGCGTACAGTCGGAGATTTAACTAACGGATATTATTACTATGAGTCCACAATAAGCCCATATCTTGTCTGGGCGGATTTTGCCGAATTCAATCCTAAAGAAGGTTCTCCGGCGATGAAACTTGATTTAAGCAAAAATCAAGATTATTGCGGTAATGTCTCCAAGTTTTTCCAAAAAGCAGATCCCACTGAATTAAAGGTGCCTAAGTTCTTTAATTGACAGAATTACTACAGCCATTTGGCAAACACATACAACAGCATCAATAAAAAACGCTTACATAAAAAGGTCTGAAACTGCATTAAGTAGTCCAGGCCTTTTTCCTTCATAATTGCGAAATATTAACAATTACAACCATTGACGGTTATTTTAATACAATTTTGCGTTTTTACTTCTGTTTGCTTGACTTTAGCTCTCCCTAGTTCTTGAAGCTGTGTACCGGGGCGGGGATACGGCCTCCGCGTCTGATGAAATCTGCACAGCTGAACTGATTTACGGACATGATCGGAGCATAGCCCAGCAGCCCTCCGAATGTCACTGTTTCTCCGACCTTTTTACCGTAAACGGGGATCAGCCTGACAGCTGTGGTCTTGTTGTTTATCATCCCGATCGCCATCTCATCTGCGATTATCCCGGATATCGTGTCGGGAGAAGTGTCTCCAGGTATTGCTATCATGTCCAGCCCAACGGAGCAGACACATGTCATCGCCTCAAGTTTTTCAAGTGTCAGGGCTCCGGCCTCGACTGCCTCTATCATCCCATGGTCCTCACTGACAGGGATGAATGCGCCGCTCAATCCGCCGACATATGAAGAAGCCATTATGCCTCCCTTTTTGACGTTATCGTTAAGCATGGCAAGAGCAGCTGTCGTTCCGGGAGCTCCTGCATGTTCGAGCCCCATCATCTGGAATATTTCAGCAACGCTGTCACCTATGGCAGGAGTGGGCGCAAGCGAAAGGTCGATGATCCCAAAGGGGACTCCTAAGCGTGAGGCAGCTTCCTTGGCAACAAGCTGGCCGACCCTGGTTATCTTGAATGCAGTCCTTTTGATCGTCTCGCAAAGGGTTTCAAAGTCTTCTTCATATACTGACTCCAAAGCTCTCTTTATGACTCCCGGGCCGCTGATACCGACATTTATTGCGCAATCCGTCTCTCCTACCCCGTGGAAGGCTCCTGCCATAAAAGGGTTGTCTTCAACGGCGTTGCAGAAGACCACGAACTTCGCGCAGCCAAGGGAATCCCTGTCTCTTGTCAGATATGCCGTCTCCCTTATTATTTCACCCATCTTTGCTACAGCGTCCATATTTATGCCTGAGCGTGTTGAAGCCAGGTTTATCGACGAACATACCCGTTCTGTAACACTTAAGGCTTCCGGGACGGAGTCTATGAGCATCCTGTCTGCCGCTGTCATCCCCTTATGCACAAGCGCAGAAAAACCTCCGATGAAGTTCACTCCGACCTCTTTTGCTGCGTTATCCAGAGTCTTTGCGATCTCAACATAGTTGGACGTTTTGCAGGCCGCCGCTGCAATGGCAAGAGGCGTTATCGAGATACGCTTATTTACGACAGGCACACCGAACTCGCGGGAAATATCCTCCCCGACCTTTACAAGGTTTTTAGCCTTAGCAGTTATCTTGTCATAGATCTTTTCGCAGAACTTCTTTTCGTCAGGGTCTGCGCAGTCGAGAATGTTGATGCCCATGGTTATGGTACGGACATCGAGGTTCTCCTCCTCTATCATCGCGGTAGTTTGACGTGCTTCAGAAATAGTTATCATAACGGTCTGCTATATCCTGTGCATGCTTTCGAAGATCTCTTCCCTCTGAAACTTAATGATCACG
This sequence comes from Synergistetes bacterium HGW-Synergistetes-1, assembly GCA_002839185.1. Classification (NCBI taxonomy): domain Bacteria; kingdom Thermotogati; phylum Synergistota; species Synergistetes bacterium HGW-Synergistetes-1. The sequence goes on from PGXO01000008.1 coordinate 77,011, forward strand.
CCGATCTCTTCTCCCAGCTTTTCAAGGCCGCAGGCGAGTTCGCTGAGTTCACAGGCGGTGTTAGTTATATCAACAATCATGATCATGTTGAAAAACCCCTCGACGATCGTCTGGGAAATCTCAAGTACGTTTACATCCTTATCCGCGAGATAAACACATGTTTTCGCTATAATGCCGACTTTGTCCTTGCCAAGAACTGTAATTATGGCCTTCATAAAGATCCCTCCAATGTGGTATTTCTATCCAAATACAAGGCAGAATGCGAGATTTCTGTCCTTTATGCCCTTCCATGGAAATTCAAATAGGCTGCTGTTCAAAAACAAAACCTTAAGATAAATCTCTTCTTGCATTTATCGTCAGGGAATTTACCTAGCGCAATGGGTAACAATTCTACCCTATTTCCTGCTTTGTATGTGTATATTTCGAATATTTTATATTGGAATTGGAAATAAAAAAACAAGCTGCTACGGCAGTTTCTGCCAAAAAATAACAGCTTGAATATTATTACAGAAGAAAACTCAATTACTACATAGAGCAGTTGATCGAATGATCACAAATATCTCGTTCCAATCTAGAAATATTGCACTTTGTTCCGATGGTCCGGGTCAAAACAACTATTTTTTCATGGAATCTTTAAACAGACCTCAAAGGTCGTCAACGATGCTACCGTCGTTGTCAGCATCCATCAAGTCATTGCTCTTGCCGTCCTGCTGCATCATTTCGTCGAGTATATCAACAATCCTTGTCCGATCAGGGTTCTGCCTTTTTTTTGCTGAACCGGTGTGCCCAACAACATCATGTAGTTTTTATCGTTTTTGCAGTTAAGTTCCTAATTTTCTTCCCACCGCTCAGGCAAACTAAATCAACATCAGAAAAATTTCGTACAAATTTCACTGGCACTCTTGCAGGTAAATTATATATGATATATTATATATGATATATTATTTCGAGCGTTCTAGTTAAAAGCTAGAGAGACAACTCTGAAAGGCTGATGAAAATGGGGTATAAATTATTAAAAAATGCCACTCTAATCGATGGAACTGGAAGCGACCCTCGTGAATTTGTTTCTGTTCTTATTGAAGACAACAAAATTAAAGAAATCACAACAGACAACTCCCATTCCCCTTCTTACGTAGATGAAGTATACGATTGCAGGGGTAATACTTTAATGCCAGGGCTTATAGACGCACATATGCATTTAGGATTAGTAGAAATTGAAGTTATAAACCTTGCTCGTAGGAATGCGCCGGGACTTATGGCTGCTCGCATGTTCAAAAATCTCAAAGAAGCACTTGATCAAGGTTACACGTCTGCTAGAGATGCCGGAGGTGCCGATGTTGGCTTCAAGGAAGCCGTAGCACAAGGCATTGTTCCTGGGCCCCGACTTAAGATTTGCGGATCAGTTATTGCTCAAACAGGAGGTCATGGTGACGACAGAGTTACTTCTGAAACACGCCCCTACTCAGAGCCATACTTAGGGTTTAGAGCAACTATCGCTGATGGGGTTCCAGAAGTTCTTAAAGCAAGCAGAGAAAATATTCGTCGCGGCGCAGATTTCTTGAAGGTAATGTGCGGCGGTGGATGCGCAAGTCCTACACAAGGGCCTGAAACTTCGCAGTATGCCCTTGAAGAACTCAAGGCAATAGTTGATGTCGCTGAATCCGTTGGCTCTTATGTTGCCTCTCACAGTTACTCCAACAGAAGCATTTGCTTAAGCGCAAATGCTGGAATCAGAACGATTGAACATGCAAATCTCATGACCAAAGAAACCGCTGCCCTTGTTGCTTCAAAAGGGGCATACATCGTACCGACACAAATTACATATGAAATAGTGATAGAGAAAAGCCGTGATCTAATTTCTAAATTTATATATGACAAATTTGTATCAGTGTGTGAAAGAGGATATGAAGCTATTCACCATGCAATTGACGCTGGTATTCGTGTCGGAGGAGGTTCTGACCTTACCGGAGTGAATACTAAATATGCTTCGGGAGCCATTTCTTATCAAGCAAAGGTACAGGGTCCGATGGGCGCAATCGTTTCCTTCACAAAGACCAATTCTGAAATTCTTGGAATAGATAATGTAACTGGGACAATTGAAGAAGGAAAACTTGCCGATATTCTTGTGGTAAAAGGCAACCCTCTTAAAGACATTGGGTTATTTAAAAATCATAGTGAAAACATGCTTTTAATAATGCAGGGAGGTGTGTGCCACAAAAATCTTCTTTCTTAGCAATTTTTATTCCAGTTAACAATAATCAATAATTAAGGAGGGGAAATGATATGTTTAGCGCACCGAATGAACAAAAACCTCTGATTCCAAAACAGGGAATTAAGGTGCCTCATGTTTGGACAATTATTCTGTTTTGCTTAATTCTAGCAGGTATCATGACTTATGTTATTCCCGCTGGAGTATACGATCGTGTTGAGGTTGCAGGTCGTCAGGTAATAGATCCAAATACTTTCCACAGCGTCCCTCAAACACCGGTAACTCCGTTCAACTGGTTCGTATCTATCATTGAAGGACTTACCGCCTCAATGTCCATCATGTCAATGATATGGTTTACCATCGCTGCAACAGATGTTTACACTGAAAGTGGAACCCTGCATAAAATGGTTGGTTGGATAATGAAAGTCTGCAAAGGTAACTATATCCTTGTAATGATTGCCCTTATGTCATTTTTTGCAATTCGCGGGGCAATGGGAGCATTTGAGCTTCACATTCCCTTTGTGCCAATGACAATAGCTCTTGCCCTAATATGCGGGTGTGATGTAATGACAGGTCTTGCCATAGCAATGATACCAACTTTCGCCTCCTTTGCGTATGGACCTATAAATGTTTACACCGTAGCCGTGGCACAGGGAATAGCAGGACTTCCTGTATATTCAGCAATGGCATTCAGGGTGGTAATTTGGGTAATATTTATGGTGATAACCTTCTGGTATGTCCTACGCTATGCTTCCAGAGTCCGTGCAGATCATTCGCTCAGTGTAACTGGATTTGTGAACCCAACAGCTGCAGATATCGACATCAATGCGTTGCAGAATGAAAAAATGACTGGGCGTCAGAAGATCCTGATGGTAATGCTTTTAATAACAATAGGGCTGCAGATGGTCGGCCCTATGCTGTGGAAATGGGGATTTTCTGAGATAGGAGCGCTTTGGCTAATATCAGGTATCATTGCCGGTATCATTGCCGGTTTCAAAAACGATAAGATTTGTGAAATTATGGGGAATGCCTGTGCAGGTATCTTTGTAGGAGTTATATGTATTGGTTTTGCTCGTTCAGTTTCTGTTGTACTTACAAAGGGAAATATACTTGACACCGTCATTTATGGTCTATCGGTCCCCTTGCAGCAGATACCGTCAGTACTTTCTGCAGTTGGAATGCTGGTCATACAGTCGATTATCAACTTCTTTATTCCATCAGGTTCCGGTCAGGCCGCTGTTACAATGCCGATAATGGCACCTCTTGCTGACGTTGTTGGACTCACAAGACAAACAGCTGTTATGGCATTCCAGCTCGGTGACGGATTGACAAACATGATCATCCCCACCATGGGGGCACTCGTTGTTTATATTGGGGTTGCAAAGGTCGAGTTTGGAACGTATTTCAAATGGGTCTTTCCGCTTTACCTAATGCTGATAGGAACAGGCGCAATAGGATTAATCGTTGCAACTGTTATTAAACTTGGTCCATTCTAAATCTTAGTTTTACTGCATAAAAAAAGCTCCCCTTAAAAGGGGGGCTTTTTTTATTCAAATCCCTCTGTTCACAAAATGCTCCTGTAATATAATAAAGGAGTTTAGTTTTTATATTTTTATATGATAAGGGAGTTTTATACATGAAGCCAATTATTAAGGTCCCTACACTAAGCGAACTCACATACCAGAGCATAAAAGAACAGATACTTTCCGGCAATATTAGACCTGGAGAAAAAATCAACGTTGACCACTATTCAGAAAAATTAGGCGTCAGCACTACTCCTGTTAGAGAGGCCCTTTCAAAACTCCATCAAGAGGGACTTATTCAGTATATTCCAAGAACGGGATGGCGGGTATCGAGAATTTCAAAAAAAGAGTTCAAAAAATTACAAGAAGTAAAAGCTCTGCTTGAGATAGCTTTGGCAGAACGTGCCCTGCAGTACATAAAACCAAGTGATATACCTCAACTCGTTGTTCTTAACAACCAAATGAAAAGTCTGATTCCAACTAACCCTGAAGTGAAGCCCGATCTTGAAAAACTCCTTATGGCAAATGATCGTTTTCACATGTATATTTTTTCATTTTATCCAAATAACATAATGATCGAAATTCTGCAACAGTCTTGGAATAACCTTAAATATCCCCGATTAATTTGGATATCAAGCGAAGAATTTCTCAACAAATTCTACGATGAACACAATGAAATTATTGAAGCAATTCGCAAAAACGATGCAGTCAGGTTAAGACATGCTGTTGAAAAACATCTGCAGTGTGGTACTAAATATATAGAGGAATGTCTTGAAGACAAATAGAATTTGTAATTATCAATTTAATGTTTCGGCAAAATACCTCAAGAAGACAAACCAACTGATAGCAGGCTAAATATGTTACGAGTAAGCGCAGCTATAATAAATAACTCTGATAACGAAATACTGATCTGCCAGCGGGGGCCGGGAGGTTCCTGCGAGTTTTTGTGGGAATTTCCAGGAGGAAAGATCGAACCCGGCGAATCCCCGGAAGAATGCGTGGTCCGGGAATGCCGGGAAGAACTTGGAATTGATATTGAGGTCCAGGACCTTTTCGAACAGATGACATATCCATATCCGGAAAGGGAAATTGAATTTTTATTCTTTAGAGCATCGATGACCGATGGAGTCCCCCTTGCATCTGTCCATAACTGCATCAAATGGGTCTCGCCAGACATGCTTGGAAAGTACGAATTCTGTCCGGCCGATGTCTTCGTTGTCGAGAAACTTTCAAAAGGCAAATAGCACTGATCATGTGATCTGCAGTATTCAAAATCTCCCGACGTTGCATCCTCAAATCACAGATGAATCTTCGTACCTTTCAGGCTATTGCCGTTTCTTTCTGTTTCTATCATATTGGTTGTTTATTTTAAGAAACCCTGAAGGATAGTTTCTTCCGCTTCTTTCTCCGTCATTCCAAGTGACATTAGTTTTGTCAATTGTTCAGATGCGATTTTGCCGATAGCAGCCTCATGAATTAATTGAGCATCGGAATTGAAGGCTGAGATTTCGGGGACAGACGAGACCTGTGCCTGATCCATGATGATCGAATCACACTGGATATGTCCGCGGCATTTGGCATAACCGCGCATGTTCAAATGAAAAACCTGTTTGGATTCATTCTGAGCCACTGACCTGGATATGATTTGAGCGGAGGCGTCTTCACCAAGCAAATTTACCGTGATGTTGGATTCAGCAGTCTGGCTCAGATATGTAAGCAGCCTTTCCGTCACGATCAAACGTGAGTTCTTATGCAAGCGAACTTCTGTATCCCGCAAAGTACTGTCTATCCCCTTAATCTGTACCATTTCAAGCTCGGCCGTTCCATTTTCCTCTATCTCTATAATGGTTTTGGGGTTTAAGATCCGTACGCCGCTGCCATCACCTTCGCCGTAGTGCTTTTCTACATACTTCATGCGGGCGCCCTTGCGTACAAAGAATTCATGGATCCCGTCGTGTTGAGCTTTTTTGCCGCCCTGATTATGGATACCGCAACCTGCCACGATCAGAACGTCTGAGTCTTCTCCTACTTCAAATGTGTTGTAAACCATATCCTCCATACCTTCCGATAAAATAACGGGGATATGTACGCTCTCTCCTTTTGTACCAGGTTTTATGATAACATCGATGCCTGACTTGTCTTTTTTCGTTATGATATCGATATTCGCCGTTGTATTACGTTCGACGCCCCGGCCATTTTTCCGAATATTGAATGCTCCGTGCGGCATCTCGTGCAGATCCGCAACCTCAGCTAACAGTTTTTTATCGATCGCATCCAGCAATTGCTTTTCCTCCTCTGCTGCAGCTCCGCCGACACATACAATCCGAGTCGAGGCGGCTGATTTCTCCAAGGACCTTTTCACGGTTGGTTATTTCGCTGACAGTTCCTTCGGCAACCATGATGACTTCATCGGCCAAATCAAGAATCCGCTCCTGGTGTGATATTATCAGGATAGTTGTATCATATTTCTTGTTCATCTTTTCGAATGTTTCCGTCAGCCTTTGCATGCTCCAGAGATCGATCCCCGCTTCAGGCTCGTCAAAGATGGCCAACTTCAAGTCACGGGCCAGAATCGTGGCGATTTCGATCCGCTTGACCTCTCCTCCGGAAAAGCTGGCATTGATTTCACGGTCCAAATAATCCTGAGCACACAGCCCGACATCATAAAGATAATCGCAAGTATCAACTGACGCCTTCTTCCCACCGGCAATCTCCAGAAGTTCACGTACCTTGATGCCTTTAAAACGGGCAGGTTGTTGAAATGCGTAACCGATGCCCATTCGTGCACGTTCGTAAAGCTCTTTGTGCGTTATGTCCACGCCATCCAACAAAATTTGGCCGCTCGTAGGCTGGTGAATTCCCATGATAGTCTTGGCCATTACGGATTTTCCGCCGCCGTTAGGCCCGGTCATTACATAGATTTTTTTATCATCCAAGGTGAAATTCACATCTTTTAATACTTGGATCTCACCCTCGTCGCCCTTTAATATCAGACCGATATTTTTAACTTCCAGCATTTTTATATTTCCCCCATATAATTTTTTTTTGTCCTTGATTCAGTGTCTGTGCTGGTGGAGGTATCTTTTATATACAAGCAGTGTTTTGAGAAAGCGAAAATACGTCAAATCCCATTTCATCTTCGTTGCTATAAATGATAGAATATTCATTCATCGGCATTGGAAACGGTGTAAAGTGCAGCGATATTTCCTTTACGCATATCATATAGCAAACCAAATTTTGTTTGTATTCAATGATATATGATTTAACTGTTTATATCAAAATTTGTAACATAAAAGGAGACAATGTCATGAAAATAAATTTTACTTCATTTAAATCGGTCCTGATGATTTTTGCTTTGATCGAAGTAATGGTGGTCGGGGCATATCCTGCTATCTCTTCAGCTGAAGAGCGAGACCGTAACACCATAACCGTTCAGGGATCATCAAGTATCACCGTTTCCCCCACGATAGCATACGTCAGTATCGGGGTAACGACGTTCAACAAAAATGCGGCGTCAGCACAGAGCGAAAATGCCGTAAAGATGGACAGAGTGTACAAAACCCTGGCTTCGCTGGGGATAAAGAAAAACAAGATAAAGACAGTGAACTATAACATCAGCCCACGCTATGACTACAAAAACAATGTCGCCACCCTGGCAGGCTACAACGTGATAAACAGCATCCGCGTAACTGTGAATGATCTGAAGAAGGTAAGCGATGTCCTTGATATGACGGTAAAAGAGGGAGTCAACCAATCCAACTCGATATCATTCGGAGTAACCGATGAGGAGAGAGATAGGCTTTACCTTCAGGCCCTCTCACAGGCTGTTTCAAATGCAAAGGAAAAGGCAAACACGATAGCAGCAGCTGCAGGAATTGCCATCTCAAAGCCGGCAAACATAATCGAGGGTTCTTCTGCCCATTTCGTCCAGCCAAACTACAGGGCCATGGATATGGCGAAAATGGCATCGGAAACCGCCCCTACCCCAATTTCTGAAGGGGAATTAATGATCGAAGCCAATGTGACTGTTATTTATGATTACTGATAAGGGTCGGCGGAGAATGCATCCGCCGGGAGTCGGTCGCGAGTCAATAGCAAATCAATTGGCAATCAGTTGGTTAGTATCTGAGAACAAGACCCTTCCTCGTCCTCCCGGTATGCTCCTGAGCCGGGATCCACGGGTATTTGGGTTTGCTTTTATTGTGCGGACCATCTTTGATGTCAGGAGCTTGATCTCCACTCTTTGATCGCGTCTATGAAGGCGTCCCCGTATTTTTCCAGTTTGACGCTGCCTACTCCGGGAACCTCAAGGAAAGCCTCTCTGTCTGACGGCAGTGTTTCGCACATCGCGGAAAGGGTCTTGTCAGAGAAGACAACATATGGGGGTACCCCCTCTGCTGCAGCCAGCTCTTTTCGCAGTGTTCGCAGAGAATCAAAAAGCTCTTCATTTACACTCTCTACTTGCTTGCGCTTCCGGATAGAAAGGGGCTTTTCAGCGCTTTCTTCGTGCTTTCGCATCAGAAGTTTTGTGTCGCTTTTCAGAAACTGTGTTGTCCTGCCGGTAAAAGAAAGTACGGGAAATTCTCCGTCCTCGATTTGCAGGAAGCCTTCGGCGGTCAGGAAGTTTACCATATTTCGTATAGCTTCAGCTTTGTATCCTTTCATGATCCCCCAGGTGGAGATCTTGTCAAAACCGAGGGACTTTATCTGGGCCTTCTGTGAACCTCGCAGCACATCTGTCAGGATCGCACTTCCAAACTTTCGTCCGCCTGTATGTTCGGCCATACGGTAGACAGAGGATATTATCTTTTTTGCCTCTGTAGTGATATCGACAAGGTCTGTCTGCGATGTGCAGCTACCGCAGGAACCGCAGGTTTCAGGCACATCCTCTTCACCGAAATAGTTCAATATCCATGATCTCAGACAGCCGGTCGTATGGCAGTAGTCAACCATTCCGCGAAGTTTAAGGTATGCTGCTTTTTTTGTCGCGGCATCCTCACTAAGCGATATAAAGTAACGCCCGGTCATTATGTCCTTTTCTCCGAAGAGCAGGATACAGTCCGCAGGCAAACCGTCGCGTCCTGCACGTCCGGCCTCCTGATAATAGGCATCCATAGTCGCGGGCATGTTGTAGTGGATCACATAGCGAACATTAGATTTGTCGATGCCCATTCCGAAAGCGTTGGTGGCAACTATGATCCCGACCTTGTCATATATAAAAGCTTCCTGGCTCTGCAGCCGTTCATCGCTGTCCAGGCCGGCATGATAACGTACTGCGCTTATGCCGCTTCGGCATATTTTATCGCGTACCGATTCAACTTCCTTACGCGTTGAACAGTAGACTATGCCGGAGACGTTTGGAAATTTTTTAACATACTCCAGCAGGTATTTTGTCTTGTCAGCCGGATGTTCAATCTGAAAAAAGAGGTTTTCTCGGTCAAATCCCGTCGTAACAGAAAAAGGGGATCTAAGTTCAAGCTGGCGGATAATATCTTCTCTGACCTCGGGAGTTGCAGTAGCAGTGAACGCAGTAACAACAGGACGCTGTCTCAGCGATGCGATAGCCGGTGCGATGTTCAGATAGGAAGGGCGGAAGTCATGTCCCCACTGGGAGACACAGTGTGCCTCGTCAACTACTATCAGGGCAATGTCCAGTGAATGGAGGAATTCGATGAAACCATTATTCTCGAGGCGTTCCGGCGCTATATAAAGCAGCTTTATCCTGCCGCTGCTTACAAGGCGGAAGATGGAGACCACTTCGTCCCATGTCATGGAACTGTTTATCGAGGCGGCCTGTACGCCACTCTGACGAAGTGCGTCGACCTGATCCTTCATAAGGGAAATAAGCGGGGATATTATTATGGAAACCCCTTTGTTCAAAACTGCAGGGATCTGGTAACAAAGCGATTTTCCTGCGCCTGTAGGCATTATCGCCAGTGCGTCATTGCCCTTCAGGATATTGTCAATGATCTCCTCCTGCCCTCGTCGGAAGGAGGTATAACCGAAAATATTTTTAAGCATATCAATAGGCTGCGGCAAAACAAACATTCCTTTATGATCATTTGAACAATGAGTATAGCACGGGAAAAATAATAAGTTTCAATCTGCAAGGATCCCTTTCAAGTTGAAGCCTATCCAATGTTACATTCATTCAACTAAACAAATTGGTGGTCAGTCATAAGTTTTTAATTTCTTAACTTCATTATGCAGTTCATCAACATCAGAAGTGATCATTCTTCTCTGCTCATCGAATTTGCGATACTCTTCAAGGGCAAGCGCATCGGCGACTTCCCGGCTGACCTTGCCCGGATTATCCAGCACTTCTCTTTCGTTGAATTCTAAAAATTCCCCAAGCTTTTTCTCCCAGTCACGCATGTACATTGGCATTTGTCTTTTCGCCATCAGCTCAGCATAATCAAGATACATTGAGACAATTCGGTTAAAGAAGTCCATTTCCTCTTTATTAAGATAATTTTTTGCAACGGTCACATCACTCTTTCTTACCTTTGCACCTTTAAAAGAAGTTAGCCCCATGTTGTCTTTTGCTGCATCTGCACGTTCTGCAATTAGTTCGGGAGCTGTATGTCCGTGTGTGGCATAGTGCAGTTTATTTTGTACTGTTTAAAAAAACAGATCGGCTTGTTCGCTGTGGCTGTCATAATCAATTGAAGTAGCAAAAATTTCTTTGATTTTATGGTAGAATCTTGCTTCACTTGCACGGATCTCACGGATACGCTCCGGCAGTTCATCAAAGTAATCCGCACCAAATTCTTTAGGGTTCTTTAGGCGTTCATCGTTCATTACGAATCCTTTTTTCATGTATTCGGTAAGCACATTTGATGCCCAGCGCCGAAAATGAATGCCTCTATTATTTCTGACACGATATCCTATAGCAAGTATCATGTTTAGGTTATAATGTTTGACTTGACGCTCAACGTAGCGTGCGCCCTCACTTTGAACTTGTAAGAAATCCTTACATGTTGGAGTCTCTTCAAGTTCTCCGTCGGCAAAAATATTTTTCATGTGAAGCGTTATATTTTGCGGAGTTGTTTGATAAAGCTCAGCTATGTTCCGCTGTGACATCCAGATATTTTCATCTTGAAAATAAACCTCTATTTTTGTGTCACCTTTTTCGGTTTGATATATAAGGATCTTGCCGATACCTTCAAGTTTGTTTTCACCGTTC
>PGXO01000008.1:87964-112348 GCA_002839185.1 Synergistetes bacterium HGW-Synergistetes-1
CATTTCGATCTGACCTATATCAAATATTATCACCTTTGGCCGTAACAAGCCACACAAAAAAATAGCAGTTGATCAAATTAACATACTATATGAATATATAAATTTAACATTCGAAGGGGATTTTGCGAAAGTTGGATCTGTGCTTACAAGAAAGAGACTAGACTGCATGGCTTAATCACTTCATTTGTTTCTTTTGTATTGATCTTAATTCTTGTACAACCAAGAAGACTTGGAAAGGCTTTATACTTATCTTTTTTTAAGCCGTTTTTCCGTCAATAGCTATCAGGATCTAATCCTCACTTTTAACATAAAAGAGTCATTTTAAGGCAACAGTAGTATAATTAGACGATAAAAAGAAACCATCCGGAAGCTCGGTTTAATTTTTATAAAACAATCCCTCTGTTCGATCTGTTGAAATTGCGCCTCATAGGCTCAATATAATTAGAGATAGTCTTATTTCAGCAAATCCTGTGGGGCAATAGAAACTCTGCAAAAAAATATTATCAAAAAGCTGTTGGGATCCTCTTGATGACTAAAGCTCAAACTAAATCTACTCTTGGTACTGCAAATTTAAACTTTCAAAAGCCAATTAATAAATAATAAAAAAACTCAATTTTGTTTAGCGCAACAGGGTCATTTTTATATTTATTCTGCCTGTATACCGCAAAGGAGGTCATATCATCCGGTAGATGATTATTGGTGATCATAATGTTGTCATTATCAAAATGTGGCCTTAGAAATACCTTATTTCTTCTATTGAAAGGGAGACTAACAATAATTTATTGGAGGGATCAACATGTCTTTCAAAAAAGAAAACGGACTTAAGGGCAGCAGAGACCTTACGAAGATGCGAACTCCACACACATACGCAATTATCTTTTTTGTAGTGCTTTTCTGCTGGATCCTGACGTTCATCGTTCCGGCAGGCAGATTCAGCGTTCATGACATTGAGTACAAGGGAGCAGCCGGCGAGACAAAGACTCGAACTGTCCTGATGCCGGAGACATTCAGGTACAGTTATGACCTGAATGCTCAAAACCTGTCTTCGGAGCTGACAAAGCTCTCTGAGAACACAGATGCAGCGAAAGAGGCAGGTGTTGACCAGGGAGCGCTCCAGGAGTTTGTCAAGACGGACTCAACTAAATGGAGTCAGTCTGACCTGGATGACCTTGGACTGACTGATGACGTACTCTACAAAATGTACGGGGAATCGATCTATGACACCAACAATAAATTGCACAATACAGCAAAGATCTGGGGTACAGATGATTTTTACGGATTCGGCTTCCTCAACTACATCTTTGAGGGACTTGTAACAGGAAGCAAGTACGGTTCTGCAGTCGGTATCGTTGCGCTTATCCTTGTGGTTGGCGGAGCTTTTGGGATCATAATGAAGACAGGTGCCGTCGAATCCGGCATCTATGCTTTCATAAGGAAGACGAAGGGGCTTGAAAAACTTGCCCTGCCTCTCTTGTTCTTCTTATTTTCACTTGGCGGTGCCACCTTTGGCATGTCTGAGGAAGTTATTCCGTTTGCAATGATAATGGTACCCTTTGTAATAGCGCTCGGGTATGACTCGATCGTTGCCGTAACTGTGACCTTTGTTGCATCCCAGGTCGGCAACGCCACCTCATGGATGAGTCCCTTCAGTGTCGCCATCGCCCAAGGGATAGCAGATATTCCGGTACTTTCCGGAGCAACCTTCAGGCTTACGCTCTGGTGCATAGTGACTGCGCTTTCTGCAGGTTACATGATGCTCTATGCTGAAAAGATCAGGAAAAACCCACAGCTCTCCGTCGTTTACAACTCTGACAGCTATTTCAGAAACAAGATCGAAAACACAACGGAAGAAGAAATGCGCTTCACACTCGGGCACAAGTTGATATTGCTTGAGATGCTGGCTGTACTGATCTGGATAATCTGGGGCGTTACACAAAAGGAATACTACATCCCGGAGATCGCTTCCCAATTCTTTGTGATGGGTCTTGTTGCGGGTATAACGGCGGTCATCTTCAAACTAAATAACATGGGTATAAATGAAATGGCCTCCTCTTTCCAAAGCGGAGTCGCCGACCTTGCCGGAACTGCGGTTGTTGTCGGCATGGCAAAGGGGATACTGCTTGTCCTCGGTGGCGCTGATGCAACAGTCGCGTCTGCACTTAATACGATACTCTACAGCATCGGCAACATGCTTCAGGGAGTCCCTGCCATTATTACAGCATGGTGCATGTACATATTCCAGAGTCTCTTCAACCTCGTGGTCACATCCAACTCAGGACAGGCAGCCCTTACAATGCCTATCATGGCTCCGCTTTCCGACGTTGTAGGCGTATCGAGACAGATAGCGGTACTGGCCTATCAGATGGGCGCCGGTTTTGTCGATGCTTTCACACCTGTTTCGGCAAGCCTTATCGGGGTGCTCGGAGTTGCGCGCATTGACTGGTCGACCTGGGCAAAATTCCAGATAAAGATGCAGGGATTCTTCTTCCTGATGGGTACTATTGCTATCATCGTAGCAATATCGATCAACTTCCAATAGTCGAGGACTAAATAGGATGTAGGGGGTGAAGATCAAAATGATCACCATAATACGAAATGCAGATGTCTACGCTCCGGAACATCTGGGCAAAAAGGACGTCCTGCTGCTTGGCAATAAGATTGCGGCAGTAGACGATCACATTTCTTTCGACATCAAAGGCAAGGTAGAAGTAACAGAGATCGATGCGGAAGGGAAATCATTGGTCCCGGGGTTCATAGACTCACATGTCCATATCCAGGGTGGAGGCGGTGAGGGCGGATTTTCCACAAGGACGCCCGAAGCGACATTGACAGATATAACCACTGCGGGTGTAACGACCGTTGTAGGCTGTCTCGGAACAGACGGCACAGCAAGAGACATGGTCTCTCTCCTTGCAAAAGCAAAGGGCCTTGATGAAGAAGGCATCACCACATACATATACACCGGATCATACAGGCTTCCGGTAAAAACGATAACCGGAGAGATAATGAAGGATATCATGGTAGTCGATAAGGTCATCGGGATCGGAGAGATCGCGATATCAGACCATCGTTCCTCGCAGCCTGCCTTCGAAGAGTTCGTGAGGGCTGTCTCTGATGCGCGAGTAGGTGGAATGCTTTCAGGAAAAGCCGGGATAATAAACGTCCATCTTGGCGACGGCAAAAGAAAGATAGATCTGATAAAAAGAGCTGTCAAAGAGACGGAGATCCCCCTTGCCCAGTTCCTGCCTACTCACATCAACAGAAATCAGGAACTTTTTGAAGAGTGCGTAAAGTATGCCAAAGAGGGGGGCTACATCGATTTCACAGGAAGCGACGATCCCGACTTCTGGGAAAAAACTGACGGAGAAGTCCGCTTCAGCAAAGGACTCCGGAGACTTTTGGATGAAGGGATCTGCCTTGATAATTTCACTATCTCCTCGGACGGGCAGGGAAGCCTTCCGATATTCAACGAGAAAAAGGAGTATGTGGGACTGGGCGTAGGCAAGTCGCACTGTCTTATCAAAGCAATAAAAGAGTGCGTTTTCCGAGAGAACATTCCCCTGGAAACAGCGATAAGGGCACTGTCCTCCAACCCTGCCAAGATCCTTAAACTTAAGACAAAAGGAAACATCATGGCCGGAATGGATGCAGACCTCTGCATCCTGGACAGGGATATCGACGTTGACACAGTGATCGCAAAAGGCAGGATCATGGTACGCGGAAAGAAACCGGTGGTGTTTGGTACTTTTGAACAAAGCATCTAACCGCGTGCTGTGTGAAGATATTGTTAGCCAATATTGGTCTGATCAAGGGGCAAATCAGTATGTGGGGCAGCAATCCTACCCCTCATACTGATTTATGCAAATGTAAAATATCATTTTATATTTACTTAAGTTTTTAGTTGTCAGAACTGACTAGCCGAGAATGTGGTCCTTTATTTTGATAAAGATAACAGTCTGATTTTTTAAGGATATCTTGCCGACCTGATATCCGTGATCAAGTAATTCTTTTTTGTATTTCAGGAAAGAGTGGTCTATTGGAACACCCGCGATTTTCCCTATCTCCTCAAAAGAGAGAATCATTATATCCTTGTCCTCTCTCTTTATATGCTCCCAAAGCCGATCATATTTGCTCATTCAGATCACCTGCTCAATATATTTATTTGACGGATCAAGGTCTTACCCCCTTTGGGCCTTTAGAGATAAGCATTGCTGCTGCTGCGAGAACAGCCGGAAGGGACAATTCATGGGGCACTGCAACGTATCTCGGCTCCCAGATGGGTTTGTATTTTTCTTTGTAATGCCTAAGCCCCTGGAAATTATAAAATGTATTCCCGTGCTCATATAACATTTCAGCAGTCCTGCCCCATAGCGACCCGTTAAGCCCACCTGTCACTCCGGAAAGCGGCGCCATCCCCAGGTCGAAATAGGCGTACCTCTCCTCTTTTGCCCACAGCATAAGATTCAAAAAGAGGAATTCCATCGTATCTGAAGGAGCGTTGTCCATGTATCTCATCATGTCGGGTGAGACCTCATTTTTGCCTGCGCTTGTCCAAATGTTTGCAAATGCCTGTATTTCTCCGTCTCGCTCTACTACTGCGATCTTAAAATTACTAATGTATTCTTCGCTGAAAAAGCCCAGTGAAAATCCTTTTTCATGCCCCTGCTTCGATTTGAGCCACTGCCCGGATATTTCCCTGAGCCTGGGGAGTACAGTTTTGACCTCATCATCAGAGAGAATACGGAATGCGGAACCATCCCTGTCCAGTTTTTTAAGGGTATGTCTCTGTCCGTGCCATTCGGATCCCTTCTCAAAAGAGAGATCTGCAAGGGGGACCTTGGCGTTTTCCCCGATCTTTACCGATGCAAGTCCCTGTTCTATGTAAAGGGAGAGGTCCCTCTCCGATACTTCGTAATAAACAACTTTCTTTCCGTTCATATCAGCTTTTTCCCTGAAGGACCATGTCAGGTCCCGGAATTCTTCACCTTCTCCAAAGAGGTCCCCCATAACGAACCAGTATGGCCCCTCTTCAGCAAAACATATCATCGACCTGCCCGTCGGACTGAAGAAGAATGATTTGTCCCCCGTCAGTGCAAGGAATGCCGACGCGTCCGGGGACGATTTTGCTATATTTAGCGCCTTTTCAATATCCGTCCCGGTAGGAACCATTGAAATATCCGGCTTCACCCTGAATAGTTTTAATAGGGGAAGAACAAGTGCGGCGGCGGAAAGCGTGACGCTTGCCCTTAAAAACCACGGGGCCTTTCCGGAGAGCGCGAACTGCAGAATACTGAGGCTTGCATATTCTGAATGCCTGAACGAAAAATAGCCAAGCCATGCTGAAGAGGTCAGAACAACTGCCGCAGGCATCACCCTGTCAAACGATATGCCGGGCGAAAGAAGCTTAGATTCCCTGTCGAAATTTTTCCGGGCCGCCATAAGAGGCAGAAGTAAAACTCCCAGTATCAGGGCCTCCTCATAATCAAGACCTTTTAATACAGAAAAGCCGATACCCGCAGCCATTAAAGCAATTGTCAGCATCCATGCAACGCGAAGCCTTCTCTTTATTCCCTGAGCGAGAAAGAGGAGAAAAAGGCCTGCCAGACTGCTCAGGAAGTGAGATATCTCGATGATATCCATCGGTATAAATTTATCAAGTATGGCGAGCCGCTGCGGCAGTCCCGGCGTTGAGCCTGAAAATAACAGGACCGCACCGGAAGCGAAGACCCCCAAAGACAAAATCGCGGGGTATATCCCAATAAATTCTTTCCCTGCGCTAAGAGTCGCACTTTTTACATCTCCGCACGTGGAAATTAGTTGGCGTCCTCCCATCAGAACAGCTGAAAGGCAGAGTGGAAACAGGTAATAGATCACCCTGTAGACCAAAAGTGCACCTATCATTTCTGTCCCCGAGTACCAGGGAGAAAGGGTCACCATAAGGGTCGAGTCCAGAACTCCAAGCCCTCCCGGAACCTGACTCATTCCACCCAGAAGCACAGAAATGACGTAGCATCCCGTGTAGTGGAAAATAGAAATGTCGCTGTTCGGCAAGAGAGAGAAAAGGACCATTGATGCACATAGATAATCGGCTGCGGATATCATGATCTGTGCAATAAAATATTTGAGCGGGGGAAGGGATATATCCTCTCCCCTGATTTTTATGCTTTTCCCGGACCAGCTGAGAAGTGCGGCGGAAATTACAAATATAAGTAATAAGAAGCCGGGTATTTTTCCCCATTTTTCCAGCAAATGTATCCGCGCTATCATACCGGCAGGTTCCGAGAGTAAAAGTACTCCAAGTATCCCTGCGGATCCAAACCATATAGTCAGGTTGCAGAAGCCAAGGACTTTTGCCGTCTCCGAGGTGTTCAACCCGTAAGCGCTGTATATGCCGTATCTTGTTGAACCTCCGGTGAGCAGGGACATTCCCAGGTTGAACGAGATCGTGTTGCTGACGAATGAGGCAAATCCGACCTTTGTCCAATGAAGTTTTTTGCCAATATATTTCAGCGCAAGACCATCATTGAGAGTGAGTATAGCGTAGTTTATTATCGTGAAGAATAAGGCAAGGAGGAGCCTGTAATCAGATATTTCCCCGACCGATCTCCTTATGTCCGCAAAATTGTACTGAGAAATTTCTTTATGGAGAAAATATACGGCAAAGGCTGTGATGACAAGGCCTATTAACTTGATGATCTTTCGTCTTGTCGGGAATTCCACTGAAGACCACTCCTTACAACATTTAATATCAGCCGCTCTAGATTTTACGGCCTTTATATTTTAGTATTTTGGATAAGCCTGCTCGACCATTCAAGCATGTTTTTTGAGAGCTCTTTGAATCGGTCATCATCAAGTATGGGAGCATCAAAAAGGGACATTGACTCAAGAAGTTTTCTCTCTTCTTCAGGCAGGAGAGGGATCAGGTCGGATTTTTTCTTAATAAAATCACCTGTCTCGTAAAAATGCTCCGCGATCATTACAAAAAATGATGTCTTGTATAGTGAGCGCAGGATCTGCGCATCGTATTCGTGGAGGAAGTTATGGCTGCACATGTGATAGATGTTGCAGGCTCCCAGTAAGACAGCTCTTTTGACATCAGACCTATTGATCAGGGGCAGCAGATGATTTATGCTGCCAAAGTAAGGCGCCGTATCATGATAGAACTGGAAGAGATCAGCTTTATCCCAATTTGTCAGCTCGTTCCTGCCGGAGACAAAACCGCAGATTTTTTCCCTATGTGGCATTTCGCCGATCAGATCCTTATACCTTTCCAAATCGCTCATAGCAAGCTCGCTGAAAATCACGACCACATCTATGTCGCTGCTCTCCGTGGCCTCTCCTCTGCCGTAGCTTCCCTGTAAGCCTATAAATTCAAGTTTTTCTCCAAAAGCAGCCCTCAGTTTTTCAGTAAAACACTTCATCCAGACTTCGATTTCCAGCATATTTGTTTCCTTCCCAGTATAAGTTTTACTCTGCAGATCTGACTTGTTTAAGGATCGTTTCAGCCATCGGCGAGAAGACACGCACATAAGATTCAATATCATCCAAATGCAGTAAAATCTCTTTTTCATCTATTCCGGCAGGCGCATACACCGTATATATGACCTGCTTTGTTTCTGGACCGATGCAGGTTCTTCTGTCGGGTCCTCTAAGGATACTCGAAATGACAGCTTCACCGTCTGTTATCATAATGTCCCCCGGCACTGTATTTGCCTCTTTGCCGTTCATGCAGATATAACTCTCTTCTCCGGTCGCAATTTTGAGTAGGATCGGTTCAATGAGTTTTTCAAGGTCATGTCCTGCTGTCAAGATCATGTTCTTCATTTCAGCCATAAACATCGAATCTACCAGTCCTGAGACGCTCATCGACTTTTTGCCATGGGCGACAGATTCCAATTGCTGAAGCACATGGTAGGTATACCCATATTTTTTATAATAAGAAACGTAGGCCGCCATAGGATGGATTTGCTTAAGTTCCTGCCTGTCCATCTGCGCGTACTTCTCTCTTATCTCTTCTTCAAGGAGGCATTTGACCTTATCCAGTGCATCACTCGATCTGGGATTCTCAACGTTGGAAATCGCCAGCAATCCGATCTGACATCCGTAGGCTTTTTCGTTCAGTTCATTCTGGATCATGATCATTGCCCAATTACCTCCTGATATTTTTGAGATCTTTCCACAATTTATTCGTTCATTGGCAATTGAGACAGGTAACAGATTATGGCTACTCAATGCCAAGCGACATTTCCCAAACGAACTCAAAATAGGTTTCAAATGCTATGTAGTTAATATATTTTCTAAACAGGATAGCATTCTTTCTGAACTGCTATGGCAAAGGTTCAGTAGTTACAACTTACAAGCACTTACCAACCGCTTCACGCGGCATGATTTTGGCCGCAGTTTCACTATTGTACTGTTAAGCCAGGGCTGCCCCTGTCTCAATTGCACAAATTATTTCTTTTCAACACCAGTAACCTTCATCTTTCCATCGATTAGCTTTTTGGTGGTCTTGACCTCATAAAGCTTCAATTTTCCGTTTGCATCCTTAAGCTTCTTATATTCGGTTATCACTGTTTCGATAAGCAGAGGCCGTCCGTTGGAATATTTGTAAATATCCCTTGTATATATGTTCGCACTTTCTCTGTTGTCAGAGATGATCAATTTGGCCTTGCTGTTAAATTCCGGCGATGTCATGTCGTCAAGGAACTCAGCATGGACAAATTTGCCTGACTTTTTATCCCACAGGAAACATATATATGGGATGTTGGGGCCCGGCGGAAGCATAGCAACAATCCTGAAATCATTAATGCCGTCGAAATCCATATCCTCAATGATTATGTCGCTGCCGGTGCCCGGGTCGGGACATGTCGTAAAGTCATCCCCGAAAGGGTTGACGTCAGCGATATTTATCGTCTGCAGCAGGTGGTTTTTCCCTTCGTAAACCTTGATCTTGTCATACCCGCCGGAAGCTGTGTCCGGAAATTTTGCACCGCTGAACTGAACTGTCAGGAGGCGGCTGTCTGAGACCTCTATCGTCTTAGATAATATGAAAGTGTTTGTACTTGCTGCGCAGGCTTCGCCAACCGTCAACAGGGCAATTATTATAAAGATCGCCGTTATTAATTTTGACTTTTTGCTCTTTAACATCAAAATTCCTCCTGAAATGAGAACTTTTCGTATTATACGTTCATCTCACATATCTGAGGTACTAGGCTTCCCCAAAAGTAAGCACCACACTCTTTAAACAATCCCCTACGAAAAGTAAGGGATCGATCAACACAGAAAAATTCAGAGTGTGGAATACCGGAATGACCGTTGGGACAGGATCACCGCAAATCAGAGCACGTTCGTGATTGAGGGAGCTCCTATTTTAATAATTTGAATTTCTCAACTTTTTCAGCAAACTGACTGCTCCACCTTTCATACATTACAGTTTCCCTGATCGGTTTTCTTTCAGTTTTGTGGCGGTCGGCGTTTAGAAAGCCATCTGCCGGATAGCCCAGCAGCAAAAGAGCTGTAGGCTCTATGTATTCGGGTATCCCGAATTCTTTTCTTATTATTGCCGGATCAAAGAGTCCTACCATCACGCTTCCAATATTAAGCTCCCTGGCTGCCAGCATCATATGATCACATATGATCCCTATATCGAGATCCCCGGAACATTTGCCGTCAAAAGGACGGATCAGGGGATCGCTTTTATCCTGGCAGACGATCATGACGCACGGTGAGCCAAAGGTCCTGTATGCCTTCTCCACTTTCTTGATATTCTCAGGCTTTTCGACAACTATGATCCGCTGCGGCTGTCTGTTGCATGCGCTTGGGGCAACGCGACCTGCCTCTAATATTATATTGAGGTCTTCTTTTTCTATCTTCTTATCTGTAAATCCACGCGTAGTGCATCTTTGTTTTGCAAGTGTCAAAAGATCCATTCTGTTTTCACCATATCCTTTGTCTCTGGTCTTTATCCGGACTAGTTTTTTACATTTTACACCCGTGAGGACAAAGGAGACTGTTCAATAAGAATGTTATCCATAACTGGGTCAACTTCTGTAAAATGCTTGTAACAGCAGAGTAATAAACTAAAATAACAGAGGGCAATATCGTACAAGAATATCGTTCCGGTTTGATATAAAGTGATATCAAGCTCTTTTGAAAAGAGGAAAATGAAATGGAACAGGAGACAAGAACAGTTAAGTATGACCCTGAACTGAAGATAGAAGCTTATTCTTTCAAGGGCATAATGCAAAAATTTCCCAACCACTTTCACGACTATTACGTGATAGGTTTCATTGAAAGCGGGGAGCGCTGTTTATCGTGTAAAAACAGAAAATACACGGTTGAACCGGGAGATCTCCTCCTGTTTAATCCCCGAGACAACCACACCTGCGAGCAGATAGACGGGAGGACCCTTGACTACCGCTGCATCAATGTCCATCCTGAGACAATGAGCAAGGCGGCTTTCGAAATCACGGGGAAAGAATATCTTCCATATTTTTCCCCTGCGGTAATCTTCCACAGCGAGCTGGCTTCTTTGCTTCGTGAGCTGCACATGATCATAATGGAAGAGGAAAAGGACTTCAGAAAGGAAGAAATATTTTTCTTTCTCCTGGAACAACTGATAGAAGAATTCTCCGAGGAAGGAATTGAGCAATCAGGACCAGAAGAAAACCGGGAGACAAAGATCATTTGCAATTATCTTGAAAAAAATTATATGAAAAATATAACTCTGGATGAACTGAGCGGGCTGACCGGTTTGAGCAAGTATTATCTGCTGAGGTCATTTACAAAACAAAAGGGAATTTCTCCATACAGATATCTGGAAACAATAAGGATCGACAGGGCGAAAAAACTGCTTGAACAGGGAGTATTGCCGATAGAAGCGGCTTTGCAGACGGGATTTACTGACCAGAGCCATTTTTCAAACTTTTTTAAGAAATTTATCGGGCTGACTCCAAAGCAATATATGAATATTTTCATTGATCCGTCCGGTGACAAGTAAGTAAACCGACAAATTCTTGTTTAACAAAGGAGAAGCAATAAATGAGCAATAAGGCCGAAAAATGTGTCATGGTAATAGATTCTGAACTGCCGGCAGGAGTGATCGCAAATACATCCGCGATCCTGGGTATGACACTGGGAAAACGCTTCCCTGAACAGGTCGGGAATGATGTCACAGACGCTTCTGAGAAAACTCATCTTGGAATAATTACGGTACCTGTCCCCATACTGAAGGGCAGCAGGGAAATGCTCAAAAAATTAAGAGAAAACCTATACAACACTGAGTTCAACGATCTGACAGTGGTCGATTTTTCTGATGTAGCACAGGGCTGCATCACGTACGACGAATATATTTCCAAAGCGGCAGAAATCCCGGAAGAGGATCACACATATTTGGGAGTCGCAATTTACGGAGACAGGAAAAAAGTCAACAAACTCACAGGATCCATGCCCCTTTTAAGATGATCCCTACAAAGGATCCCGTTCATAGAGTGAAAATGACTTTGAGGACCAATATGCACTTGACTGAATAACTCGGTAACGAAATCTCATACAAATACTGGAAATCACACAATTTCATGCAAAAGTGTGATGGCCGGAGCAACTCGCGTATACGAGAAAACAAAAAAACGGGGAAATATTCCCCGTTTTTACAATAGTATGCAGGTTTGTTAGAACTAAGTTCTGTTTTCGGTCATTCCGCGCAGGTGCACTTGATGTTTCCGGCGAGGATCTCTTTCCAGTCTCCTATGACATCATGGGTCCAACAGTCGTCAGCTCCTGCGGATTCCCTCATGGTAAGCGCAAAGATGTAGCTCAGCTCCTCAACTGTCGCACCGGCTTCAAGGGCACCTTTGAAATGTTTCAGAACGCAGGGCTTGCTGCGGCCCTTTATGGAGAGGGCGAAGCACAAAAACTGGTATGTTTTTTCATCGATCGGCATTTTCTTTTTGTAGAGAGCATCGATCTCATCAAGTTTCTGAGTAAATTCAGGAAAAAACTGCTCAAGCATCCTCATTTTGCATCCCAACCTTCATTGTTTATTTGTATTTTCTCTTAATTTGAAAATATACTATATTACATAGACGCATGTCAATATATTGTTTATTTTTGTGCACCTGTAATGTATAGTATTTGATCAGAAGAAAAAAATTAATACCTGATTCCTAAATCAATAAATCCAGACTGCAGGGGGAGGTAAGTCAACATAAAATGTGGAACTACTATATGCCGATCATAATTGTTATCTGTTCAAACACTCTTTATCACGTATGCTCCAAATCCACACCGCGAGATGCAAACATGTTCATGTCTCTTATTGTCACATATCTTGTCGCAACCGCCTCCAGCATTGCTTTTTATCTTTTTTCCGTTCAGAACAGGGGGCTGGTGCTGGATATAAAATCTCTGAACTGGACAAGCATTCTGCTTGGCATTGGTGTTTTCGGCATTGAGCTTGGATTCATCAAAATGTACCGCACCGGCTGGGACATCAGCGCAGCCTCTCTTCTGACCAACGCGGCAATTTCGATCCTGCTAATTTTCATAGGCCTGATCTTCTACCGTGAACACCTTTCCTCTAACCAAATGATAGGAATAGCTCTTTGTCTGGCAGGGTTGTTTTTCTTCAACAGATAAGGAAAGCATTAGAGAAAAGGCATCTGAGCACTGCTCACAAAGATCTGTGCCTTAATAAATTGACCCCGATAAACCTTGCTGCTGTGTTAACTTAGAGGCAAGAGCCGAGTTTCCCCTTACTGCTTTTGGCAAAGATCAGCCATTTAGCATAGCCATTGATAACGCTTGCTATCGATCAGCATAATTTATATCAAACGCTATAATTCAGCACCTCCCTATTGACATCCCTCTCGTTGAACCGCTATACTTTTGTGAAAGTGAATTCACTTTCATTAAGAGGTGTTATTTATGTCAAGAAAAAGGTTGAGTTCAACACTCAGACAGCAACAGATCCTCGATACCACATTGGAGATAATCGCTGAAAAAGGGGTCGGAGGGGTCAGCACCGCTGAGATCGCGCAGCGGGTCGGGATCGTCCCTTCTGCCCTTTACCGGCATTTCGAGAGTAAAGAGGCTTTGATAGATGCGCTGCTTGATCGCACCCATATGATCCTCTTTGAAAATGTGCGAAAAATGACCCTGAAGAAATCGGATCCAAAAGAGGATCTGAAAAGTCTTTTCCTCCTCCATCTGGAATTTATAAGAAAGAACCCGGGGATGCCTAAACTTGTCTTTTCGGATGCCGCTGTCTTTGGATCTCCCGAGCGCAAGGAAAAGGTCCTTTCAATAGTAAAAAATTACATGAACAAGCTTACGGAGATAGCGGAAAAAGGCAGACGGGATGGGGATTTCCTTCAGGATATTTCGCCTGAAGCAGTCGCTTTCTCAATGGTCAGTTTTGTACAGTATGTAGGACTGATCTCTAACCTCAGTGACGGAAAAACCGACATAGGCGAATTGGCAGAGCAGGCATGGGGCTACATCGAAAGGGCCATCCGGACTGATCTGACCAAAGGATAGTTCCGAATTCTGTTCGGTTATAAGAAAGGAAGTAGGTTCTATGAAAACAAAATTTCTAATAACTGTCCTCCTGCTGTTGACGTTTTCCATAGCACTGCCCCGGACGGCGGATGCAAATGGGGTTGAAAAACCTGCGACAACGGGCCTCGAACTTTGGAGAGCAATGGAAATGGCAGAGCAAAACAACCCCGGGTTCAAAAGCAGTAATGTTGAAAAAGAAAAAAGTGAGATCGACATTAAGATAGCGGAGGGAATGCAGTCTCCCAAAATCGACATTTGGGGTTCTACAACTCTTTCAGACTATCCTTATACAGTGGTACCAATAAGAGAGGTTGGAGTCTTTCCTCCACTGGACAGACATATTACCCGTTTTGGCGTCGAACTGAATATCCCGCTTTACACCGGAGGGAAGCTTCAGGCTGAAAAAAAATCTGCTCAAAAGACATCAGCTGCAGCCTCTGAAGGTCACGAGCAGCACAGGCAGGATCTTCTCTACAGTGTCGTCTCCGTTTATTCCAGGTCTTTGTATTTTCGCGATATGAAAGAGACATCAGCAAAAAGGATACTGGCGCTCGAAGAAGAAGAGAGAGTCCTGAAACTCCTTCTGCAGGAAGGAAGGATACCAAAGCTGGACCTTCTGAGACTGCAGACTCATCTCTCCCAGGCAAGGCACGATCATATCGTTTTCGATCAGGCGGAAAAGGATTCCCTTTCTCTGCTTGGCACGCTGACAGGTAACCAAGATCCTGTAAAGTCGATAGTGGAAATACCGGCGGAGACAGAACTGGGTGCCCTGGATCAGATAGGACAGACTGATATTCTTGCAAACAACCATGCTGTAAAAAAATCATCACTTATCTCCGAGGCTTCTTTCGCAAGATCTCAGGCAGTAAAGGGCGAAACGAAGCCCCAGGTCTCATTTTTTGGAAGGGGAACCGGCAGTTTCGGGAGTGATACGGAACTTTATGATGACTGGCAGGCCGGGCTTCAGGTCACTATAAAAGTATGGGACGGACATGTAAACAAAAACAGGATCGAAAAATCGTTGCTGGACATAGAAAAAGCAAAGCTTGATCTGGACGAGACACGAAATCAGACCCTCAATGAAGCAAGGGAAGCCTCAGGCGCGGTGAGAGAAGCAGGATCAAAGATCCTGACAGCCAGCAAACAACAAGAAGAGGCGAAAGAGGCTCTGAGGATCGAGAAACTTAGATATGAAACAGGCGAGAGCACTATTACTGACCTGCTGAGTGCCGAATCAGAACTTTGGTCGGCGGCCGCAAGCAAAAGCAAGGCTTACTATGAAAAGATCGCCTCTGAAGCTAATGTATTGAGGATATTGGGAAAACTTTCGCCTAAAAGAATGCGCTTCACTGGAAAAGAGAACTTTGATGATGTAAAAATCTCCGCGAAAGATGAGGTCGTGAGGTAATGCAGAAGAAAATCAACAAAAAACTGATCCCTGTTGTCATAGTCGCTCTGGCTGCGCTTTTTGCGGCATATACTCTTTTTTTGAAAGGCAGTGAAGATGACCCGAACATGATCTTTGCCTCCGGCACGATCGAAACAACAGATGCAGACATGTCCTTTATGGCAAACGGAATTTTGAAAGACCGTAAGGTCAACGAGGGCGACACTGTACACCGCGGCGACCTGATCGCTGAACTGGACAGCAGGGAGGCCGAGGCAAGGCTTCGCCAGAGCGCAGCTGCAGTCGAGACTGCACGTTCAAGATTAAAGGATCTAAGCAGCGGTTACAGAAGCCAGGAGATAGCGGAGGCCGAAGCTCAGACAGCTCAGTTCAGGTCAAACTGGAACAACCTGAAAGATGAAGCAGAAAGGTCTGAAAAGCTTTTTAACGGCGGGGCGATAAGCAGACAGAGGCTGGACCGCGACGTTACAGCTGCCGAAGTAGCCGGCTCACAGCTGAACGCAGCTCAGAAAAAGCTTGAGCTTATCCGTTCAGGATTTAGGGAAAACAGCATAGATGGAGCAGCAAACCAGCTTAAAGAGGCCGAAGCAGCGGAGCAGGCAGCAGAGGTAATAGTATCCAACCATGTTCTGAAAAGCTCTCTGGATGGCGTCGTCTCAAAGGTCTACGCAGAACCCGGAGAGATGATCGCGATGGGAAAACCGGTGCTTACCTTGACGAGCCTGGAAAGGCCCCGCGTAAAAGTATATATTCCCGAATACAGGATCGGAAGGATCATGCTCGGCCAGAAGGCGGACATAACGGTAGATTCTTTTCCGGACAAAAAGTTCCCCGCCACAGTGACCTTCATTTCACCCGAAGCTGAATTTACCCCTAAAACGGTACAGACAGCCGAAGAAAGGGTGAAACTCGTTTTTGCCGTCGAAGTGACAGTGGAAACAACAGATGGGCAGTTAAAACCTGGAATGCCTGCGGACGTCACTATAGACCTAAGCGATGAATAGTCATAAGGATACGGATAAAGCCATAGAGATACAAAACCTGGGCAGAGAGTTCGGTCAGTTATGGGCTGTTCGGGGGGTGGATCTCTCTGTAAATAAAGGAGAGATCTTTGGCCTGGTAGGACCCGACGGCGCAGGGAAGACTACCGTTATGAGAATGGCAGCCGGAGTTCTTCTGCCCTCCGAGGGGGATATCCTCGTGAACGGGTACTCTGTCATATCGGATCCGGAAACAGTGAAAAAAAAGATCGGATATATGTCTCAGAAGTTCGGCCTTTACGGAGACCTGACAGTACTTGAGAATTTGCGTTTTTACGGGGACCTTTATGAGATCCCCCGCAAAAACAGAGATGCCGCGGAAGATAAGCTTCTTGGATTCAGCAACCTTACCCCTTTCAAGAACCGAAAAGCAAAGGATCTGTCCGGCGGCATGAAACAGAAACTCGGACTGGCATGCTCCCTGATACACCAGCCTTCCGTGCTTCTTCTCGATGAACCGACTAACGGGGTCGACCCGGTTTCCAGAAGGGATTTCTGGAAGATACTTCATGAAATGGTAAAAGAGGGAGTAACTGTTTTTGTCTCGACATCTTATCTGGACGAAGCGGAGAGATGCGAGCGGGTCGGCATGATGCAGGAAGGAAGGCTGACCATGTGCGACAACCCGAGGAATCTCAAAAAGACAGTATCGGGAAGCATCCTTGAAATAATGAGCGATGATCCGGGGAAGACTCTTCAGGCTTTGAAGAAAAAATACGGGAAGATGAGTTCTGATATCGTATCCGGAATGATACGTTTCAGGCTGCCGGAAAACTCTTCACCCGAAAAAATCGAAAATGAAATGAAAGACATGGGGGTCGCACCCATGTCGATAAATGAGGCGCGCCCGACTCTCGAAGATGTTTTCGTCAGTCAGGCTATGAAAGCGGATGCACAATGAAGGAAGAATTTGCCGTAGAAGTAAAGGGGCTGACAAAGGTTTTCGGAAACTTTACAGCAGTAGACCATATCGACCTTAAGGTCATAAAGGGGAAAATTTTTGGTTTTCTTGGCCCAAATGGGGCGGGGAAATCAACGACGATAAAAATGCTGTGCGGTCTGCTCCTGCCTACATCAGGAGAAGGGACAATAGCAGGGTCTGATATTTTCAGAGAGTCAGAGGAAATAAAAAAGAAGATAGGATACATGTCGCAAAAATTTTCTTTATATGATGATCTGACTGTTGAAGAAAACATAGATTTTTTTGCAGGGATATACAGAGTCCCCAAATCCATCAGGCCTGAAAGAAAGGCCTGGATACTTGAAATGTCGGACCTCACCACACACACCTCCAGCATCACCCGTTCTTTGGCGGGAGGGTGGAAACAGAGGCTCGCACTTGGCTGCGCCCTTATCCACCAACCACCCATCGTCTTTCTTGATGAGCCTACTTCCGGAGTGGATCCGATCTCCAGAAGACGTTTTTGGAACCTGATATCAGATATCGCACGGGAAGGGACCACCGTCTTCGTTACAACGCACTACATGGAAGAGGCTGAATACTGTGATGAGCTTGCGCTGATCTACAAAGGAAAGATGATCGCAAAGGGGACTCCAACCTCCATAAGAGAGGATTCAATGCCTTCTGACCTGATAGAGCTATCTGTGAGCAGGCCTTTTGAAGCGATCGAAGTTTTGGGAAATTCAGGATCAGTCGCGAGTGCCTCTATCTTCGGAGACGGGCTTCATTTAATTCTTAAAAATGGAGACTACGATGGTGAGACAATAAGAAAGATCCTCTCTGAAAAGAGCTTTGAGATCTACTCGATAAATAGTGTAAGACCGTCTCTTGAGGATGTCTTCGTCCATCTGATCGAAAAAGAAGACGCA
Organism: Synergistetes bacterium HGW-Synergistetes-1; assembly: GCA_002839185.1. Taxonomy (NCBI): domain Bacteria; kingdom Thermotogati; phylum Synergistota; species Synergistetes bacterium HGW-Synergistetes-1. The sequence goes on from PGXO01000008.1 coordinate 105,803, forward strand.
TTGTTGGAGCGTGGTCAAAAATGAACAACGACGGCATAAGAAAGATTTCGTTCCGCAGACTTGCTGCGGTCGTCAACAAAGAATTCATCCACATTATGAGGGACAGCAGAAGTCTGGCCATGGCGTTTCTAATGCCAGTCATACTCCTCTTTATTTTTGGCTATGGCATAACTATGGACATTAAAAGCCTCAATATGGGTATTTATGACATGGATAAGACAGCCGAGAGCAGGGAACTGATAGAGAGATTCAAGGCGTCCGGTTATTTTAAGATCGTTGGAACGGTCAGCTCCGGCAAAGAGATAGACCGCATGATAGACCGGAACATAGCCCATATGGTCCTTGTGATCCCTGAAGGTTTCAGCGGGTCTGTGAAAAAAGGGATACCGGTGGACATACAGGCCATTTATGACGGAAGCGATGCCAACACGACCTCCATTGCAATGGGCTACACAGAGGCTATTGCTTCACGATATTCGCTCTCAAAGGGAGCAAAGGGACTTTCAGGCCAGATCGACCTCAGGCTGCGTGTCTGGTATAACCCGGAACTAAAAAGCCGATGGTTCATCATCCCCGGCCTTATTGCCATCATCATGGGTGTGATAAGCGCCCTTCTGACTTCGCTGACCGTATCAAGGGAATGGGAGCAGGGCACAATGGAACAGCTTCTCTCGACCCCCATTCATCCCGTGGAACTTTTTTTGGGTAAAATAACCCCCTATTTCCTTATCGGGATGATAGACCTTCTGATCTCTGTCGCGGTAGGTGTGTGGGTTTTCGGGGTTCCGTTGAGGGGCAGCCTGCTTTTCCTTCTGGCAGTTTCATCACTCTTTCTGGTTGGGGGATTAAGTCTGGGGATACTCATTTCTACTGTCGCCAAGTCCCAGCTCGTAGCAAGCCAGGCAGCTTTTGTCCTGACGCTGCTTCCTGCTTTCATGCTCTCCGGATTCCTCTACTCTATAGACAACATGCCCGTCTTCATCCAGAAAATAACATATGCAGTCCAGTCGCGCTATTTTGTCACAGTAATAAAGGATATCTTCCTAAAAGGAAACCATCCGTCTGTTTTGATCAGGGAGATACTTTTCCTCTTTGCATTCACTGCTGTTGTCTTTACCGCTGCTATCAAAAAATTTAAGAAGAATATGAGATAGGACGATCATGGGAGAAAGAATTTTACATTTGATGATAAAAGAGTTTATACAGGTCTTGAGAGATCCACGGATGAAGGCAATGATCTTTGTGCTTCCGGTGATACAGCTTTTGATCTTCGGATACGCTGTTACTACAGATGTTGACCGGATAAAGACGGTCGTCATGGACAGCGACCGAAGCGCACACAGCCGTCAGCTGGTCGAAGGCTTCACTTCCTCCGGACTCTTCAGTATCATCGCATACCCTGAAAGTGATGCTGAAATTACGGAAGATCTTGACCGGGGCAGAGCTGTAGTCGGAATAAACATCAAAAAGGGATTTGCTGAAGATCTGCTAAGCGGGAAACATCCCGTTGTTCAGATACTTGTTGACGGGACAAACTCCAATGACGGCACTCTGGCGATGAACTACTCCCAACGCATAATTTCCGATTTCGGAAGAGATGATCAGAGCAGAAATCTGGTCAACGTACAGGGGAGGGCCTGGTACAATCCGGACCTGAAAAGCAGAAACTATAACGTCCCCGGGGTAATAGCGATCATCCTGCTCATGACATCACTGCTTCTGACATCCATGGCCATCGTCAGGGAAAAGGAAATAGGAACGATGGAACAGCTGATGGTAACGCCGATGCGGCCGATAGAGTTTATCCTGGGGAAATCGCTGCCCTTCGCTATCATCTGTTTTATAGATGTCATAGTTGTAAGCTTCGCAGGCATGGCATGGTTCAAGATACCGATCAGAGGCAGTATGCCGCTGCTCCTTTTTGCCGCGACACTCTTCCTTATGTCATGCATAGGCATAGGGCTTCTGATCTCTACGATCTCCAAAACACAGCAGGAGGCATTGATGTCATCATTTTTCTTTTACTTCCCTGCCGTCCTGCTTTCAGGATTCATGTTCCCAATTTCAAACATGCCCATACCGGTGCAGTGGATGACGACGATAAATCCGCTCAGATATTTCCTTGTGATAATAAGAGGCATTTTTCTTAAGGGAACAGGGTTAGCTGAACTGTGGACCCAGCTGGTCGCACTTGCCCTTCTTGGAGTTTTCTTTCTTCTTTTCAGCGTGTCCAGGTTCAAGAAGACAATAGACTAACTGTCATCAAAATAGGTATATTTATCTAACGCAAAAGTGAAATCTAAGTGAAAATATGAGCACAACCTTGCCCAAATATGGGTTAAGGTGTAGGTTATTAAGTGGCGATGTCCAACAGGGTCATATTTGTTCAAAAACAGGGCTAATTTTAAGTATTTGACGAAAGATGAGGATAAAACAAATGAAAAACGTGGGCATTTACATGTTTAACAAGGTTGAGCTTCTGGACTTTGCGGGCCCCTATGAGGTCTTTTCTTCGACTTCAGAATCAAACGACCATAAGGCCTTCAAAGTATTCACCATTTCTGAAGATGGAGGAGCGATCAAGTCCGTGAACGGACTTATTGTTATCCCAGACTACAGCTTTGACAACCACCCAAAGATAGACATATTGATCATCCCCGGAGGCGAAGGGACAAAAAACGAGATAAAGAAGAAAAAGGTCATGGAATGGGTCAACAAAACGCAGGGATCAGCGGAAATAATGGCTACGGTCTGTTCAGGTGCGAGGATCCCCGCTGTCCTCGGACTTCTCGACGGTCTTGAGGCTACAACCCACCACTCGGTCATAGAGGACGTTAAGAAGCTTGCTCCCAAGGTTACCATCGACCACACAAAACGCTTTATCGACAACGGAAAGATCATGACCTCAGGAGGGATCTCCGCAGGGATAGACCTCTCTCTTCACATCGTGAAAAAACTCTGCGGAGAAGAGACGGCTAACAAGACAATGGAATATATGGAATACGGAGAGGCAGCGCCAAAGCCGCCTACGGCGTGAAACTGCGACTAAAACTTTTCGCGTGAAGCAGTAGTGGAGCAATGGTGAAACGGTTATGAAAGCTGGCGGGGTAACGCCCGCCGGAAGTCAATTGGAAATCAATGGCAAATCGGTTGCGAATAAGTGGTTGGTGATCAGGGGGTAATTTCTCTGCGGTCACCGCTTCTTTTTTTCTTTTACCTCTCTCATTAGCCTTTTCATTTCACCCTTGCTTCCGAACATTCTGTTGATCTTTTCATTTTCCAGCTGGCGTGAATTAAGGCCGTCATAGGCGATTTCCCGCTGAAGCTTGAGGTAATTTTGGAAGCGCTCCTCAGAAAGCTCGTTTTCCTCTATCGCTTTTCTCACAGCGCAGCCCGGTTCCGTAGTGTGGGTGCAGTCCCTATATCTGCAGTTAAGGGCAAGCTCGTTGATGTCCTCAAAAGACTTCTCAAGGTTTCCCCCGTAAAGGTGCAGCTCTCTCATCCCGGGTGTATCTATGACCAGCCCGCCGCCAGGCAGTAAAAGCAGCTGACGGTGAGTCGTAGTATGCCTTCCCCTCTCATCGGACTCACGGATCTCTTTTGTGGCAAGGACTTCCCTTCCAATGAGATGGTTTATGAGTGTAGATTTCCCTACCCCTGAAGAGCCGATGAACGCAATGGTATTTCCATCTTCAATGTAAGGATAGACCGCATCGATCCCTTTTTCTTCAGCGCATGAACATATTATGATGTCAGCTCCCGAGCTGACTGAAGAGACTTCGGTGATCTTTTGTTCGAGGTCCCCGCAGAGATCCGCTTTGGTAAGGACGATCACAGGAGAGGCCATGCTGTCCCACGCAATGGAAAGGTATCTCTCAAGACGACGAAGATTGAAGTCTGTATTGAGCGACATACAGATGAATATCGTGTCCACATTTGCGGCTACTATCTGCACATCCTCTTTGGTGCCTGCCGCCCTTCGCGCAAAAAAACTTTTACGCTTGAGGATGTTGCGAATGACCGAATTGCCTGAATTTCCATCCATCCTGTCTATCATGACCCAGTCGCCCACGGCTGGGAAATCCATAGTTCCTTCGGCTGCATAATGAAGTTTGCCCGATACGCTTGCCTGGAGCTCTCCATCTTCACTGATCACCTTATATATGTAGTGGTGCTGTTCAGAGACCCTCGCAGGATAAAGTCCCTCATAAAAAGAAGCCTCCTGTTCGAAACGCTCCGTAAATCCATACTTTTTCAAGTTTGTGTATTGCATGTTTTATCCCCCGCTGTTTTCTCTGATTACAGACTATCACCATACTGATAGGTGAATTATATTACCATATAGGAAATTGGAACATCTCGCATCCCTGATTTAGCAAATCTTGTGATCCTTCGCTTCAATGCATGACAGTACAATAGTGAAGATACGATGAAAACATGTCGCGGTTTAGAAACCGTTGTTTGGTGCGGACAAATGATCATTATAACTTGCCATACGGTTTATCCTGTGAACTCTATAGACTTAAATGATTTTTTATGGAAAAAATTAGCCAAATAACATCTTATTTATATTAATTTCTAATAAAATCATATATAATATTAGTGATAAAATTCACAGTCTCACCATCTGCTGCCCTGGCGCTTTCCGGAGCAGGAGAAAGGGATAGTGATGGAGACCATCTGTCTCTCTGAACTGATCGGAGGGAAGGAGAGGACCGTTTAAGGTTTTCGATATGCGCCTGACGGACCTTTCGTATTATTTACGAAGGGTTTTTTTGTCAGCCTCTTTTCCTGCACTTTCCCGACCTTTTGGCTGTGACAAAAAAGGAGGATACCGTATTGTACGATCCAAAACAGTTTCAGGACGCATCGTTTATTGACGATGCAGAAATACTCTCTTCACTCGAAAAGGCCAAGGAGCTCGCGAAAGACAAGGTTTACGTCCGTTCACTTCTTGAGAAGGCAAAGACGTGCAAAGGGCTCGATCACAGAGAAGCCGCCGTCTTGCTCGAGATAACAGATCTGGAGCTCGAAGCCAAACTTTATTCCCTTGCAAAAGAGATCAAAGAAAAGATCTACGGCAGGCGAATAGTTCTTTTTGCCCCTCTATATGTTTCAAACTACTGCATCAACGGCTGCGAATACTGCGGATTCCACAAAGACAATGCTTCGATGCACAGGAAAAAGTTAACGATGGAAGAGATAGACGAGGAGGCAGACGCTATTCTGGCCCTCGGGCACAAAAGGATAGCTATGGAATCGGGAGAAGACCCTGTCAATTCGCCGCTTGACTATATTATTGACTGCATGAAACGCGTTTACGCTTATAAAAACAGCAGAGGTGATTCCATCCGCCGGATCAACGTCAATATAGCTGCGACCACCGTTGAAGAATATCAAAAGCTAAAGGCTGCAGACATAGGCACTTTCATTCTCTTCCAGGAAACATTCCATAGGCCGACCTACGCAAAGATGCATCCTGTTGGTCCCAAAAACAATTATGACTGGCATACGACAGCCCTCCACAGAGCCCAGCAGGGAGGCATAGATGATGTTGGGACCGGAGTCCTATACGGCCTTTACGATTACAAGTACGAAGTTACGGCACAGCTGATGTTTGCCGAACATATGGAAAAAATGTTCGGTGTGGGACCTCACACTATCTCCGTCCCCCGCATGAGGGAGGCAGAGGGAGTGGATCTGAAGAAATTTCCATATCTCCCAACAGATGATCAGTTCCTGAGGATAATCGCGGTAATAAGGGTAACAACTCCATATACAGGGATGATCCTCTCGACCAGAGAAACTCCCGAAACACGCAGAAAAGCCTTAGAGCTTGGGATATCACAGGTGAGCGCAGGGTCATGCACCGGCATCGGCGGGTATCATAAGGACATCGCACACCCGAAATGCGAAAATACTGCTCAGTTCAAAGTTTCTGATGAAAGGACTCCTGGTGAGGTCCTCACTTGGCTTTGTGAGGACGGATACATCCCGAGCTACTGCACAGCATGCTACAGACAGGGACGTACAGGTGACCGTTTCATGTCCCTTGCCAAATCAGGACAGATAAAAAACATATGCCAGCCCAACGCACTCCTTACCTTCAAGGAATACCTCATCGGTTACGGTTCTGATAAGCTGAAAAAGGTCGGGCAAGCTGTAATAGAAAAAGAAATAGAGGAGATCCCCAGCGACAAGGTCAAAGAACTTACAAAGGAACGTCTTAAAAAACTGGAACAGGGAGAACAGGACCTCTTTTTCTAGCCCATTCCCGCGCCCCGCTTTCAGCCGCAATGCCAAGTGGACCCCCGCTACGGCGTATTGGTCATACATCGAAGCGGGGGTCCGGAAGCCTTGCTAAATCAGGGCTGCGCTTTTAGGTTTTAGCGATAGTCAACGGCAATATAGCAATTGGGATTTAGAGTGAGTGATAAGGACGCAACATGTGATGTTCCGAACCGAGACCAGCTATCAAAAGTCAATAGGTAATTAGAAAATAATTAAAAAGCAATAGGTATCATGACAAGTAAATATAAGTGGCAA
>PGXO01000009.1 GCA_002839185.1 Synergistetes bacterium HGW-Synergistetes-1
TGGTCGGAGAGATCCGCGCCATCAAGGTGGTGTGCTAGCCATGACAGAGAAAAAGAATGTCATCTGTCGCTGTGAAGAGATAGAGATCGACGAGATCCGCAAGTGGATCGATGCAGGCTATACAAATTTTGAAGAACTTAAGAGGATCCTCCGCGTAGGCATGGGACCCTGCCAGGGCAGAGGCTGCCGCGACATAATCCTTCGCGAGCTCTCCAAGGCAACAGGTAAACCAGTAGCAGAGCTTCTGCCTGGAGTTATCAGGCCTCCGGTGAAACCGGTCAAAGCCAAACTATTGGCCGAAGATAACGAATAGGAGGTAGGGTGCTATGACTGTAAAAACAGCGGATGTAATTATAGTAGGCGGAGGAGTTCACGGAGCATCCACCGCGTATGAACTGGCAAAAGCCGGTGTAAATGTAGTTCTTTTTGAAAAGGAATATCTTGGTTCCGGCGGTTCAGGCCGCTCAGCGGCCGGTCTTCGCCAGCACTTTGGAACGGAGACCAACCTCCACATGGCCAAATACAACCTTCAGGTTTTCCCGACACTTGAGGAAGAGCTTGATACAGGTATGTCACTTGAGTTTACTCAGTGGGGATACATGTGGGTAGCATATGCAGATACAGTTCTTGCTCAGCTTCAGAAGAACGTAGACCTGCAGAGAAGCCTGGATATCCCTTCAGTCATGATGAAGCCTGATGAAGTCAAAGCCCGTTGGCCGTATCTCTGCATGGACGGTATCATCGGCGTTGCATTCTGCGGCGATGACGGACACATCAACCCTCAGACGCTGACTCTCTCATATGGTCACGCTGCCCGCAGACTGGGCGCAACAGTTAAGACATATTGCCCGGTAGTGAAGCTTCTTGCAGAAAACGGCAAGATAAAGGGTGTAGTTACAGAAGACGGTGAAGAGTGGCATGCTCCTAAAGTCCTTCTCTCTGCAGGACCATGGTCAACACCATTGGCAGCAACTATAGGCGTGGATCTTCCCGTTTATGCAGAACGTCACAATCTGCTCATAACAGAGCCAGTAGAAGTTTTTGACTGTCCGATGGTCCTCTGTCTTGATGACGGCGCATATTTCAAGCAGTGCCCGAACGGAACTTTCATGTTCGGTCGCGATGACCAGGATGAACCGCACACAACAGAGTGCTCAAACAGCGCTAAATTCCTTGAAGGCGTAACAAAGAGCGTTCTTAAGAGGATCCCTGCACTCAGCGGAGTCAGGGTAGTTCGACAGTGGTCAGGTCCTTACGACAACACCCCCGACCATAATGCGATAATCGACTGGACACCCGTAGAAGGCCTGCTCGTCAACTGTGGCTGGAGCGGTCACGGACTTCAGTTCGGACCCTCCGGCGGACGAGTCTGCAAAGAACTCCTTATGGGTGAAAAACCATTTGTAGACCTTTACCGTTTCCGTCTTTCCAGATTTGCCGAAAACGACCTTTTCTTCGAGCCGGCATTCATCTAATATCAGCACAAAAAATAAATACATCAAGGGACGGACATCTCGTTGTCCGTCCCTTGTTTTCTGTCTTGCATTTTATTTCACAAAGTGGTATAACGTGTCGCGGACTCTCTTGCGCTGAGTCTGAAGTGACCCTTTTTAGTTATTAAATATGGATATTACATCCTGCTGTATAAGGGGCAAAAATCAGAAATGGACCGTCGCAGCGTTGGTGTTTTTGTTAATAAATTAATATTTGCAGTTGTGATAGGCATTTTTGTATTTGCCTCCTACTCTATATCTGCCTCGTTGGCCTTTATGGTCCCTTCAGAATTTGGTCGCGATCAGAACTGTTCATCCTTACCTTCGCACTTTATGCCGACTGGCACTCCGAACTTTCCTGACACTCCCTTATCACCGAATCCGGATGAGGATGAACTGCCCGCTGCTCTGAGAAGCTTCTGCGAAGCGTTCTGCAACACGGGAACATTCAATTTCAGGGCGAGAAATAAAACTGTATCTCAGTTAGAAGCGGTTTTTTTGACGTCCCCTGACGGCAGTTGTCCACCTCCATCAATTCTTGAACTTAACTTTTACGGGTCAGAACACATTTGCGCAAAAGCCTTTTACAGCGTTAAAACCACACGTAAATTGGAATAAACTACCTCCAACGTTCATTTCTCTTCAAATTGACATGTCTGCTCTGTAGGGGGAGACATGGATCCTGTGCCGGCCTCCGGAAAGAAAGACTATCCTAGCGATGTTTATAGGACAGCCGTTTCATGCCTGCACCTTTCTTTTTATCTGTTTAACGGTTGGAGGTAATCGAAATGTCCGAAATCGTTTCAATGAGTTCCAATTTCACCGGGCCCATAGGGGCCCTGGTGATGTCGTTTATAGCAATGAGTATAGTTTTTCTTGTGATAGTAGGATTGATGCTCGTGATGGTAGTTACACATAAACTTGTGAATGCCTCGTTGTCGGTAAAATCTTCAAAAAACAGCATCAAGGAGAGCAACTGAGATGGAACTCTATCTTAGCGCTCTTAAGGGAGTAGTCGATCAGTCCGGAATCATCGCCCTAAGCGGCGGAAACCTGGTAATGCTTTTTGTCTCATTTGTCCTTCTTTACCTGGCAGTAGCCAAGGGTTTTGAGCCTCTCCTCCTCCTTCCGATAGCTTTCGGGTGTCTTCTTGTCAACCTGCCGCTCTCAGGAATAATTGACGAAGGAGGTTTCCTTTATTTTGTGAAATTTGGAATAGATCACGAGCTATACCCCATAATAATTTTTATGGGGATCGGCGCTCTGACAGACTTTGGTCCCCTTCTTGCAAACCCGGTGACATTTATGCTGGGTGCTGCAGCTCAACTTGGAGTTTTCGTAGCTGTGATCGGGGCCATGTCCATGGGTTTCACCATCCAGGAAGCTGCAGGTATAGGAATAATTGGAGGGGCAGACGGCCCCACTGCGATCTACCTCTGTGCCAAACTGGCAAAGGATATCCTGCCTGCTGTTGCAGTAGCTGCATACAGCTATATGTCATTAGTTCCTCTTATTCAGCCGCCGGTGATAAAACTTCTGACAACAAAAGAAGACCGTGCAATAAAGATGCAGCAGCTTCGCCCTGTTTCACGCAGCGAGAGGATACTCTTCCCGATAGTATCCACTATGGCCTGCGGGCTTATCCTTCCGGCATCTGTCCCTCTCATAGGTATGCTGATGTTTGGAAACCTGCTTCGCGAGTGCGGATGTACAGAAAGATTAAGCCTTGCGGCGCAGAACGAGGTCCTGAACGCCACTACTATCTTCCTTGGAATATCGGTCGGTGCGACTATGAATGCCGAATCCTTCCTAAGGATCGAGACGATAATGATAATTTGCCTTGGATTGGTAGCTTTTATTTTCAGCACAGCCGGCGGGGTCATCTTTGGACAGGCGATGAAGGTTTTTACAAAGGGAAAGGTCAACCCGATAATCGGTGCGGCAGGTGTCTCAGCTGTCCCAATGGCGGCCAGGGTCTGCCAGAAGGTCGTTCAGAAAGAATTTCCCGGATCTTACATCCTTATGCATGCAATGGGACCGAATGTAGCAGGAGTAATTGGTACAGCAGTAGCAGCCGGAGCAATGCTCACATTACTTTCAAGGTAAAACGGTTTTTCTATGTGCTTAATTGAAATATTGCTTTGCACTGCGACTGCGCTCGCATTGTCTTTTTTTGCATCATGGTCTGTGCATTTGCAGCCTGGTAGGAAGAAAGACCCAAAATAAGTTCACAAGTGTTGATTAATATTATCCGGCAGGCTTTGTTCCGAATAACGGAAATGAAGATACTGCCGGGTATTTTTATGTCAAAAACGAGCATGTATAATTAAAGGGAATAAAATAATCTTATAATTACTTGCATAATGCAGTCATTGGAATTATAGTCAAAACGCATTCAAATAATTCTGTAGAGGTGAGAGCCAATGCATGAAAAAGGGATCGAAACTTTTTTGGCTGTTTCTATGTCCAGGACGCTTGGAAAAGCAGCTGAGCTCTTGAATGTTACACAATCTACAGTTAGCTATAATCTTAACGAGCTGGAAAGCGAAATGGGCATGATGCTTGTTGACCGCCAGAAAGGAATGAAATCGATCAGCCTTACACCTGCAGGGGAGAGTTTTTTGCCACTCGCATTAAAATGGCAGGAGGTCAGCAGGGAGATCGGGAACGCCCGTAATCCAGGCTCTGCCTTTTCACTTGCAATAGGAGGTTCCGAGACAGTAAACTACAGACTTCTGCCAAAAGTATACAAGGACCTGCTTGAGCATGAGCCTCCTGTTTACCTCAGGTTGTTGACAGACCCCACCGACAAGATGTACCAGGCAGTTGAAAGTCGCGCCATAGATCTTGCCATTGTCCTCCATGAGGAGACGACAAGGTATGTTCAGATTGTTCCTTTTTTTAAGGAAAGCCTAGTGGTTGCCCGAATACCGAACGATGATGAAAATGTATCAAATGTCATCCAACCCGAGTTTTTGATGCCGGAGCTTGAATTCTATATCGAATGGAGCGGCGGATACCGCCTGTGGCACGACCATATCTGGGACCCGATTAGAACTGCCAAGATGAGGCTTGATTCTGTAAATCTTGTAGGTTCGTTCATGGACAAGCCGGGCCAGTGGTGTATGGTCCCTTGTTCAGCTATGGAAGAACTTAAAATAGGAAATGAGAGGATAGTATTTCAAAGGATCTCGGAAGATCCGCCCGAGCTGGTCTATCATAAAATAACACACAGATATCCAAGGGCCAGCGCACTTCCGGGACTGTCGATATTTGATGAAGTCGTTCAAGAACATGGATTTGGATCAATATAAAACGGAGTGGTATAATTGGATCTCTCATCTTTAATAGATCACACAAATTTGGATCCAGCAGCTAAAACAGATGATATTTTGAGGCTTTGTGATGAGGCTTCGGAGTGGAAATTCTCATCAGTCTGTGTCAATCCATGCTATGTGTCTCTTGCTTCAGAAAGACTTAAGGGCAAAGGTGTCAAAGTTTGTTCTGTCGTCGGTTTTCCTCTCGGAGCGAACACTATGTCATCAAAGGCTTACGAGGCCGAAAGAGCATATCGGGACGGGGCCGCAGAAATTGATATGGTGATGAACATCTCACATGCTAAGAACGGATCGTATGATCTGCTCAGAGAAGATATCGCAGGGGTCGTAAGTGCGGTCCCTCACTGTAAGGTCAAAGTTATCCTCGAAACCTGCCTTTTGGAAGACGATGAAATAATAAGAGCCTGCAGTGAGGCAGTCAAAGCAGGTGCACATTTCCTCAAAACTTCGACAGGGTTTTCATCCGGAGGGGCAACAGTCAAACATGTTGAGCTTATCAGGCAAAGCCTTCCCCCTGAAATAGGAGTTAAAGCGTCGGGGGGGATAAGGGACAGAGAAAGCGCAGAGGCTATGATAGCAGCGGGAGCAAACAGACTGGGTACGTCTCGTTCTGTTTCAATATGTAAAATAATATCAAAACAGAACAACGATAATTTAAATAGTCGGAAATCTTAGAGATATCTTGACAAATAAAATTTAATAAGCGAAAATCAAGGCCGTTTGTGCAAAAAACACAGCATATGCAAAGTCTCCACAAGGGAGGAATTTTCAGTGAGTGAAACAGAAATAAAAACAGCGGAAGTGGCGCAGGAAGTAAATCAGCAGATCGATCTTGACGATCTTATGCGCAAGTATGATACAGAAGCGCGTTTTAGAACCCTGGAAGGGTGGCAGTCAAAACTTGTAGCTTTGATAGCTATTGGGATGTCGTGTTTCCATTTCTATACATCAGGTTTCGGCCTGCTTCTGGCTCAAAAGCAGGGAGCGGTACACCTTGCCTTTACTCTATGTCTTGTCTTTCTTCTCTATCCGGCAAGCTCCAAGCAATCAAAGACGAGCGGGATCCCCTTTTATGACTTTATACTTGGTGCTGTCGGAGTGGCTTCAGCCATGTATCTTGTCGTTTTTTTCAACGAACTGACGACAAGGGCCGGACTTCCTACACAGACTGACCTTATTATGGGCTTTCTCCTTATAGTGACACTGCTGGAGGCTACCAGGAGGATATCAAACCCGGTACTGCCATGTCTGGCTATAGTAGCTCTTTTGTACTGCTACTTTGGCCGTTCACTTCCTGAAATGATAGCCCACAGAGGTTTTTCGGTCCCCCGTATCGTTAACCATATGTTTCTGGGAACAGAAGGGATCTTTGGCACACCGCTGGAAGTATCTTCGACCTTTGTATTTATGTTCATCCTTTTTGGATCAGTCCTTGAAAAAACTGGTCTGGGCAAATTTATTATTGACCTATCAATGGCTTTGGCGGGTTGGTCTACAGGTGGTCCTGCAAAGGTCGCAGTCGTCAGTTCAGGACTAATGGGGACAGTTTCAGGTTCTTCCGTAGCAAACGTTTGTACGACTGGTATGTTTACAATACCTCTTATGAAAAGCGTCGGATATGAACCGCACTTTGCGGGAGCAGTTGAAGCAGTAGCTTCAACAGGTGGACAGATCATGCCTCCTGTCATGGGAGCAGGTGCATTTATTATGGCGCAGTTCCTGGGAGTCCCGTACATCGAAGTTGCCCTTGCCGCTGTGGTTCCCGCACTCCTCTATTATTTTGCTGTCATGGTCCAGGTACACTTTGAAGCAACAAGACTCGGGCTTAAAGGAATTCCATGGGCGCAGCTCCCTCCGCTTTGGCCGCTCCTTAAATCAAAAGGATTCCTTCTTATCCCGCTCATTGCGATCATCTATTTTCTCCTTGCTGGATTTACCCCCCTTAGGGCTGCCTTCAACGGTATTCTTGTGAGCTTTGCTCTTTCGTGGCTTAACAAGGAAACCAGATTGACACCGGCCCGTATTCTGGAAGCATTCCAATCAGGCGCAAGGGGTGCTATAGGCGTCGCATGCGCATGTGCTACTGTCGGAATGGTAGTTGGTATGGGTACGCTGACTGGGCTGGCTCTTCGCATAGCAAACGCGATAGTGACTCTTGCAGGCGGAAGCAAGATACTTACTCTCTTTTACACCATGCTTGCAAGCATCATTCTGGGAACGGGCCTTCCGACGACCGCAAACTTCATAGTTACGAGTACCATGGCGGCCCCTGCGTTGTTTAAGCTGGGAGTCCCGCCCATGGCGGCATATATGTTCGTCTTTTACTTTGGTATAGCAGCCGACCTCACTCCTCCGGTCGCTCTTGCTGCATACGCAGGATCAGGTATTGCGGGCTCGGATCCGATGAAGACAGGGGTAACTGCCTTCAAGCTTGCTCTGGCAGGATTCCTGGTTCCCTATGTCTATGTCTATAATCCAATGCTTCTCTTTATTGACGTAGTGCCTTTGCAAATGATCCAGGCAATATTTACGGCTCTTCTTGGGGTATTTCTCCTGGCCATGGCTACGATAGGATTCTATAAAGCTCACATGCCTTGGTATCTTAGACTGCTTGCGTTCTGTGGGGCATTGGGACTGCTGATACCTGGTACACTATCCGATCTTGGAGGAATAGCAGTATTAGTTCTTATATTCTTCATCCAGACAGCAAAGGCAAAGATGATAGCGAAAAAGAAAGAGGCAGAAACTTCTCAATTAATATAGGGAAAACTGTCCAAACAGTATAATGATTTGTATTAATACTGATTTTTCAAAAAAATTTTTCTATTATAATTAGGTTGTTTCCGAACTGAACTCAGTTCGTTCAACGCACATAAAATCATTATAGGGAGGAACAATTAATGAAGAAAGTATTTATCGTAACACTTGTAGCGCTTCTTGCAGCATTTTCATTTACAGCAGTAGCTTCAGCAGCAACATACATGTCAGTCGCGACAGGCGGAACCTCCGGCACCTACTACGCAGTAGGCGGAGCACTTGCAGCAGCGGTAACAAAAGATGGGAAGATCCAGTGCACGGCGGAGACAGGAAACGCGTCAGTTGCTAATGCCAACCTTATCGCCACTAAGGGTATTGAGATCGCGTTTGTACAGAACGACATCACCTTCTGGGCGGTAAATGGTCAGCTCATGTTCCAGGGCAAACCCCTCAAGAACATTCGCGCGGTCGCTTCCCTCTATCCTGAACATGTACAGGTAGTTATCGCGAAGGATTCCGGAATCAAATCGATCAATGACCTTAAAGGCAAACGCGTAGGCGTTGGAGCCCCGGGGTCAGGCGTTGAAGGTGACGTTCAGGCGATCTTTGGAGTTGCAGGACTTACCTACAAAGATCTTAAGCAGGCAAACTTCCTCGACTTCGCAGCGACGGCAAGCCGCTTCAAGGACAACCAGATCGATGCGGGTTTTGTTGTTGCCGGTTTCCCGACAGCAGCTATCATGGACCTCACAACGACCAAGGACGTAGGTCTTCTCAACTTTGACAAGGCTTTCCTTGACAAACTCCACAAGCAGTATCCCTTCTTTGTTGCCAGCAAGATCCCCGGCAAGACATACAAGGGTATAGACAGCGACACGGTCACCCCTGCAGTTATGGCTATCCTTATCACCCACGCCGATGTTCCCGAACAGCAGATTTATGATTTTGTAAGCTCAATGTTCAAGAACCTCGATGATATCGCAGCAGTACACGCAAAGGGTAAGGAAATCACACTCAAGGGCGCTCTTGACGGACTTACAGCTCCTCTTCACCCCGGCGCAGCGAAGTTCTACAAAGAGAAGGGACTCATTAAGTAAGAGTTCTTTCAGCAACAGTTCAATAGTAAAGGTCCCGCGTTTTTGCGGGGCCTTTTTATTTTAACCTGTGGCAAAAAGCATCTGGTATACTCTATCCAAGACGTAACCTTGGAGAGAGAGCAAATGTTGAGCCGGATCTATCAAATGAAGGCTTTTATGGCTCTTGGGGCCATAAACTTTCGAATATTCATTTTTGGACAGTCTGTCTCCCTTGTCGGCACATGGATGCAGAGGCTTGCGATGAGCTGGCTTGTATTGAGGCTCACAGGTTCTGCCACAGGACTTGGTCTTGTTGAACTTTCAAATCAGGCCCCGATACTTGTGACGGGTTTTTTTGCCGGTTCCATCCTGGACCGTTACGACATGAAAAAGATCTTGATAATCACCCAGTCTCTCTGTATGATCCAGGCACTTTCGCTTGCTTTTCTTGATTTCACAGGAATTATCAGATATTCACAGGTTCTCTTTTTAAGTTTCTTTTTAGGCTTGGTCACTTCGATCGACCTTCCCGCAAGGCAGTCCTGTGTGGTCCGGATGCTTGACAGGCCTGATCAGCTGAACAGTGCCCTGACGATAAACTCTGCAGTTTTTAACCTTGCCCGCCTTATTGGCCCTGCTTTTGCAGGTTTTGCACTTCAGGCAGTCGGAGAGACCATGTGCTTCTTCCTGAATGGAATCTCTTATATAGCAGTCATATTCTCGCTTACCCGTCTTAAAATAAAAAAAATCGAGGTGTCGGTCGGGCAGAGTGGGTGGAAAAGCTTCAGGGAAGGGCTGGATTATACGATGAAATTTGTTGCGCTCAAAAGAATACTTTTGACATCGGCCCTCTTTTTCTTTCTTTGTTTTCCCTTTACGACACTGCTTCCCTTTTTCGCCAAAAATGTCTTTAACAGTGATGCTTCCATACTGGGGTTTTTCCTGGGTTCGGTTGGATTAGGTGCTATTTGCGGAGTCATTTACCAGGCCAGCCTGGTTCCGGTGAGCAAACTTCATATAAGGGTCATCTACAGCGTAGGCATGTTCGGGCTTGGCCTTACAGCCTTTTCGCTTTCCAGATCGATAGAACTCTCCTGTGCGTCACTTACCGTTTTAGGTTTCGGAATGTCAACAGGCTCGGTATGTTTTAATACTTTAGTCCAAAGCATAATAGAAGAAGAAAAAAGGGGGCGTGTAATGAGTCTCTATACTGTTGGTAACATTGGTATCGGTCCTTTGGGATCATTGACTGCCGGTGTTTTAGCCGATATTTTTGGAGGTACGTTTTCCGGGCTGGTTTTTGGCGTTGGAGCAATTCTACTTGCTTTTTGGATGAAATATAAATTGAAAACGATCGAGCCATCTGTTCTTATGAAACTCAGAGAAAAGGGACTTGCCGATGTAGTATAATTCAACGGTGCAAAAAAATATCCGATACCGCAGAAAGGCTAAAAAATGCTTTTTTCTTTTTTTATCACATTTATTTCCGGCATCTCGTTTTTGGTCCTTGTTTTGATGATATCTTTGCTTTTGATAGGGGCAGAAAACGTACTCTACGACATCCATGGCACGGATGCTTCCTTGCTTGCCCCTTACAGAAGGTTCCTGGCTGGACGCTGCTCAGATAAGTGCCCGCCTCCTTTGCTTTATGCATCCTGCCTTTCTCTGCTTATGATATTTCTATTTATACCTATGGGATCCCTTCCCCAGTTCGTGGAAACCGAGGGGGACTTCGTCATTATGATATTCCTTCTTTTGGCATCACAGGGGTTCTATATCAGGGGGATGAAAATTTTTTCAGGAGAAATATATCAGTCGTTTGACAGCAAAGAGCTCTTCGTCCTCTCCAAACTGGCGGTGACACTGATAGCCATGGGAGGAACGCTTTCATGGTATGCCTTGAACAGGGGCATGCCCGGCAGTATTTTCAGTCTTGAAACTTTTACTGCAACTTCTCTCTGGACTGTCACAGGACCATGGGGGAAACTTGGTACTGCGATGTTTCTGCTGCTGCTCGCAGTAGTCTCGCCATCAAGGGGAGTTACGAAGTCAAGGATCGTGGACAACGTCCAGATACCTGAGATATTTGACGCGATACGTTCAATGCTTGCGCCTGCGATGATAGTCTCGGTCTTTTTCCCGATGCGCCTGGGAATATTTCTGGGACTGATCGGTTTCAAAATGTATCTTGTTGATTTTGTTCTTTTCTGGATAAAAGTGATGCTTGTGCAGTTAGTATTGATACCTTTGGCAAGCAAAGCCTTCAGAGGGGCAGCTGAAAAATGGAGGGAAAAACTGGAATCTCTTCCTGAAATAATGATAGGTGCTTCAGGAATAGTCTTTTTTATGCTTGACCTTTATATTTGATCAGCGTGAGCCGCCTTCCATGGGAGGAACTCCCATCGGAGCCCTTCCCAGGATACCCGTTCTGTAGAATCTTGCTGATATCAGAGGCATTTTAAGTATCCGTACGATCAGGCGCTCTCCCTCGAATATTTCAAAAAAATTCCTTCGTCCAAATGGCTCAAGTGTCACCTGGTTCCGGCCGATATTTTTATTGCCGACCCTGTAGTAGTATTCTTTCCATGACATCCTTCCTCCCTGAAAGACCATCCACTCACCGTTGTCAATGAATCTGCCGTATTTTGGTCTGTCAAAAGGAAGTCCCGCGTTTGTCGACCTTACCCTTTCTTCCCATGTCCAAAGGAGGCCTTTTGCGACTTTGTATTCGTCCTCAACAGGTGTCAGTTCGACTGAGTGTATGTAGCGTGTTGTGAATTTGTGTCCAAGGGAGACAGGAGACTGGAAAATGAGTCGACCTTGATGGTCTTCCATTTGGAAAACATCCACACGCCATCCTGCAGCAGCAGTCAAGAAGAGTATGGGCAAGGATAAAATGAGCAATACGCAGTGTGAAATGTTCTTCATCATCTAACCTCCGGAGACTAAGGTAACATCTGTGATCAAAGTTGTCGAGCTCTGGTGATCCAGAACTTTGATCTTGTGTATGTCAGAAATATGTGGACTTAAGGTAATGTTATTATTAAATATAATACAAATGGATATATTGTAAACTATGTAGTATTATATATGTAATCTGCGAAGGAGGTAGACAAATGAGAGAACTTTTTATACCTGAAACAAAAAATCCCCCGGCAAAGGTAAAGGACCTGGGGCTCATCAGCCTTGTAATGGAAGGCGCAGGTGTTTTTAACGCAAAAAGTGGGGAGATAATACTCCTTCCTATTGGCAGGAGTACTCTAAACAGTATTTCTGAAGACCTCGCTGATGCTCTCCTTGAAAAAAACGGGATACAACATATAGACTGCAGCGCTTCGGATGAATCCGTCCACTCCCTTGCTGAGCGCTATGTAAGGGAATATGGAGACAAAGCGCTCTCCTGGATGGCTATCTCAGGAAGAAAGTTAAAGCTTTGGGGATGGGCGAGTACAGAAGAAGATGTGAAGATGAAGACAGGGATGGCTGTGGACACTATCCGCTCTATCATGGAGCGTTACATTCCGGATTTTGACTATCTTCTTGAGGTAAGCGCAGGTACTATAAACAAAATGGCAGGTGTCTGTTCAACGAACAAAGGGTCGCTTTATGAAATGGAAGGTCTGACTTGCCCCGGATCCGGTTATTATTACCATGATGACTCTGCCTTCATATATGCGACTGAACCGGTGAACTCGAATCAGGAAGAGGAAGAGGTAAAAGATGTCCATACTCCGGGGGCACACACTATTCCCCTTCTTTGTGAACAGCTTTGCCTGGACCCCAAACAGACGCTAAAGGCTATGCTTTACACTGTCATTTTGCCGGATGGGAAAAAGACTCTTCTATTTGCAATGATCAGGGGAGACAAGAATATAAGCATAAACAAGCTGACTGCCTATGTAGATTCAAAATTCAAAGGGGCATCCTTCAGAAAGGCCGAAAACGGGGAAATTGTCTCATCCTTTGGTGAGGTCGCAGGTTTTTGCGGACCTATAGGAGTCCCCGATGGAGTTCAAATGGTCGCTGACAAGTCGCTCGTGGACGGCAAAAACTTCGTGGTCGGCGGCAACAGGCCGGATTATCACAGGACAGGCTGCTGCTGGGGCAGGGATTTCAAACCTGATGTTGCAGACCTTTTGCTATTTGAGGAATCAATGCTATGCCCTGAAAACGGAACTCCTTTGACGCCGGTGCAGTTAAGGAAGATCTGTACTGTGGAGTGTTACGGCTCGGAGATGAGAGGCGAACCTGTACTCTCATCCAGGGACAGGGACGGAGAACACAAATGGCCATACAGATGGAAGGCTGAGGTGTCTTTGGAATCCCTCATACTCTCTTTCTACGAAAAAAAAGAAAAACGCATCAATGATGCGATCTTTAACGACAAGTAGATCATAAAGATAAGGCAGTTCATCTCTTCAGGACCGAATGCGCAGGGCCCGGCCGGTCCTGCGTTTTTTGTTCTGCTGGGCAGACATTTTGGGCTTAAGTTTGGAATGATTTATTGCGGACCTGCTCCGGGCAAGTTATACTCTTAAGTATGGGGAGTGTTATCTTTGGCTGAGGGTATGAAAAAAGTACTGGAAAAACTTATTGAAGATTATGGTCTCTGTATCCTGGAGGATCCGGACAGGCTCTCTCAGTTCCTCGAAGCGAGGAACCCGGGCGAGAGCGCTCCCAATTTCAGGTTGACATTTGCCCTGCGCTATATGATCAAATCAGGATGGTCTGTAAACTCAAAGATCAGCAATAAAATTGAGACGCACTTCAGTGCGAAACTTTCAGAGCATCTCGGTTTTACTCACGAAGAGGCGGAGGATGTATTGCTTACGCTGAGGCATGTCATAAGGGAAGAGCGTGCAGAGTGCAGATCTGAAGAGGAAGGCTCTGATGATCTGGTTGCAAGGCCTGGAAATCTGAGAAGGATAGCAGGCGGGATATCGAATAAACCGAGGACGATGTGGATCAGAAAGAAATCATTCTACAACGGCATCGTTCTGATTGCTGCATTATTGGCGATAGTGGTTCTCTTTTTCCAGATAGGAAGCCAGCGGAACCCCGTTGGGGACGAATTCAGAGTAGCTTTTTTCGCTCCCATGAAAGGCAGCGTGGCACAGTCGAGCCAAAACCAGCTGAGGGCTGCCCAGCTCGCAGTCGAACAGATAAACAAACAGGGCGGAGTAAGGGGCTACAAGATCAAAATAGTAGGTTACGACCTCCCCCACGGCAGCTCTGAAGCAGAGGAGAGTATCAGGAAGGTCATGAAGGACGAGAGCATACTTGTCATGATAACACCTGCGTCACAGGAAAAGGCCCAGCTAATGTCAAGAATAGCGGATGACATAAGCGTTCCGTTGGTGATAACCGCCTCAGACCTGACATCTGGAGCCGTTATGAAGGGTGAAAAACCCTATCTTTATGCTTTTCGCATAGCTAATGACACTGATGCCAGAGCAAAAATGCTGGCGTATTTTGCGGTACAGGGGCTTTCAAAGAGGGAGATAGCCTTTCTTTACGATGCTAGTGACGAAACGACCCTCATGCTCCATGAATCGGCTCTTAGATGGGTAAAGATCTTTGGGGGGAAGATCACAGCAGATATCAGCGGTCAGATGAATGGAAATGCCGACCACAGAGCGGCCATGGAAGCGATCGCCAAAAGCGGAGCCGAGGTGCTGATAATTCCCGGAAAACAGATAAACATCAGATCTCTCGTCAGGTTTGCAAGGGATGCCGGTTACAGAGACACAGTGCTGGCAGAAGGTTACACTGAAAATATGGCTGTGGGAAGTGACAGTGCGTTTTTAGGCAGCTGGTGGGTCAATGAAGTCTCGGACCTTGACCCCCAGATACGTTCTGTATTGAAAGATTTCAGGACCCTTTACAATGAGAATTGCCCGCCTTCTGATGTGGAATCAGCCATACTGGCATATGATGGAGTCATGTGGATAGCAAATGCGCTCTACAGCGCATCAGGCTACAGGGGAGAGGCAATAAGGCATGCCCTTCTTTCTACCAGGAATTTTCCTGCAGCCCACGCTACGCTGACGATAGATCCCAGGACCCACGGTCCGCTCAACAAGGCCATGGCAATAGTCTTCTGCCCTAACGAAAAGGGCATTTTCCAGAGAAGGGTAAGAACAAAAAATATAGATTGACCATGGAAACAACAAAGTATCATAATAAGAAATCTTGAAATAAGGCAGTAGGTATAATGGTTCTCCTATCCTGAAAATTACTTTTATATTTTATATATTTTGGAGTTGGTGTTATGGAGACAAAAAAGCAGGAAAGACTTGAGGAAAGATTCGAGTCTGCGTGGAAAAACAGAGAATCTGAAGACTGCCTTTGGTGGGATGGCAACTGGTGGTCATGGAACAGGCTTAACAGCCTTGCTATTGACTGCGAGGAAAAATTAAAAGAAGCAGGTTTTCAAAAAGGACAGAGGATCGCTTTCATCCTGCCCAATTCTCCAATCGTTATTGCACTATCCCTTGCTTGCTGGAAACTGGGAGGGGCTGTTGCTCCTGTCAATGCCAGAGCCGGTCATGAAAATCTGAGAGGTACCCTGCAGGTACTGGATCCGGCTGCAGTCTTTGTTTCTGATGGAAATGAACTTTCAGGCTACGTCTTTGAAGGGACGAAGTTCGGCATCTTTACGGTGACTCCCGAGAAACTTATCCACCAATTCAAATGTGTAAAAGGAATACAGGAAAAGGAAGATCACGCGGTCATATTTTCAACATCCGGGACATCGGGCAGACCGAAAGCAGTTCCATGTACCCACTCAAATCTGCTTTCAAATATCGATCCGATCAATAAACATGTCCCCGGACTTCTGGACAGAGATTCGATAATTCTAAACGTACTTCCTAACTTCCATTCCTTTGGCTTTAACATGTCAGGAATGCTTGCACTCATGAGCGGGTGCAGACAGACGCTGCTGCCGGGTTTTGTTCCGGTAGACCATACGATCGATGCAATTAAGGCATCTGGAGCGAACTGCATAATTGGTGTTCCGACGATAATGGTATTCCTTCTGGGGGCACTGTCCAAAAAGGGAGAGCGTCTGAGCGGCATAAAATTCGTGATAACAGGCGGAGACAGACTGAACGTGCAGATGAACTTAAGGAGCAAAGAATACCTCGGAACAGGAATACTTGAAGGCTATGGACTTACTGAGTGCTCGCCTGTCGTAGCTGTCGGTCACAGCGCCGACGACTGCAGACTTGGAACAGTGGGACAATTTTTCGATACTTACGAAGTGCAGATAAGGGACAGGAACGACAGGATACTCGATATGCACGAAGAGGGAGTGCTCTGGGTCAAAGGGCCCTCTGTGGTATCCGGGTATTTCAGGGACGAGGTCAACACAAGCGAAAGATTCGTGGATGGATGGTTCAACACAGGTGATGTGGTCCGTGTAGATAAAGATGGCTATGTACAGATAGTCGACAGGGCTACGGACATAATCATAGTAAGCGGTTTCAACGTTTATCCCCAGGAGGTTGAAAACGTCCTGTGCAAACATCCCGTTGTTCAGTCTGCAGC
Organism: Synergistetes bacterium HGW-Synergistetes-1; assembly: GCA_002839185.1. Taxonomy (NCBI): domain Bacteria; kingdom Thermotogati; phylum Synergistota; species Synergistetes bacterium HGW-Synergistetes-1. Next base: position 16,216 of record PGXO01000009.1, read on the forward strand.
CGCGGTAGGAGAGAAAAACAGACTGGCTGGAGAGATAGTTAAGGCATTTGTCATACTGAAAGATGGGAAAGATACTACGGAGAAAGAACTTATCGACTACTGCAAGAAAAACCTTGCTCATTACAAAGTGCCCCGCAGGATAGGTTTTCTTGAAGAATTCCCGATATCTGCAGCAGGAAAAGTTCTTCGAAGAGAATTAAGGAAAATAGAGATAGATAAATAAGAGAGAAGGTTTTCGGGTTTCCGAAAACCTTCTCCCTTTATTCGTTCCACTCGACAAGTTTGCCGGGGTTCAGGATGTTATCAGGGTCGAAAGCAAGCTTGACCCTTTTTATCAGCTCAAGGTGATTTTTGTCGAGGAATAGTTTCATGAATCCTTTTCTTTTAAATCCAATTCCGTGCTCGCCAGAAAGAGTTCCTCCCATTTTGATAACAGCGGAGTAGATTTCCTCCTGTACTTTGCGGAGGACTTCATGCCAGTCCTCCGTATCGGGTCCTATTACAGTGCAGTGCATATTGCCGTCACCGGCATGACCGTATGCCACCCATTCCAGATCCCTGTCAAGACAAACTTTTTTTATCTTTTCCAGAAGGTCTGGGACCTTGTCTATGGGTACAGCCAGGTCCTCTTTTGTATATCTGCTGTAAAAGAATGCAGTTGCCTCCGGTATTGCCTTGCGGGTCTGCCATATCCTCTCTTTTGTGCTTCTTGTGTCAGCAACATAAACTTCACTTGCCCCGTTTTCCTTTGAAAGAGCACCTATCCTTTCGTACACCCTTTCCAAAACATCCTGATCATTTTCTTCAAGCTGGATTATGAGAGCTGCTCCGGCATCGCTGGCGGGCACTGGATTGTTCAGGTATCTTTCGACGAGTTCCAGAGCCTTTTTGTCCATGAATTCTATCGAGGCGGGAACTATGCCTCCCTTTTTGATTATCTGAGGAACAAACGCTATGGCAGTTTCAGGATCCGGGAAGGCCGCAAGCAGGTCTACGGAATGTCTGGGAAGGGGAAGAAGTTTTAGTACGGCTTTGGTGATTATCGCCAGGACCCCTTCAGATCCGGCCATCAGGTGTGTAAAATCCAGCCCTGTTACGTCTTTGCGTCTTTTTCCGCCAAACCATGTCGCTGTTCCGTCTGCCATCACTACTTCCAGTGCAAGCACCTGCGCTCCTGTTGCTCCGTACTTTATAACTTTGTTGCCGCCTGCGTTTTCTGCGATATTTCCGCCAATGAAGGAGGCATCACCGCTGCATGGATCCCCTGCGTAAAGGAGGTCGTGTCTTGCTGCGAGTTTACTTATCTCTGATGTCACTACTCCGGGTTCAACTGTTACAGTAAGGTTTTTCTCATCGAGCTCGATTATTTTATTCATCTTTTCAAAGGACATCACTAAACCGCCGAATGCGGGCAGGGCACCTCCCGAAAGTCCGGTCCCAGCACCCCTGGGGGTAACAGGTATCCTGTTGGCTGAAGCTATTTTCATTATTTCTGAAACGTGAGCGCTGCATTCAGGAAATACGAGTGCTTCCGCCCTGTATTCGCCCTCGTATGCGGAAGACGGCACCTCATCGTGCGAATATGAGATCAGTTTTTCTTCATCGGAAGATACGTTCCTATCCCCTATGGCTGATCTCAGCATGGATAATATTTTTATATCGACTTTGTTGTATGAAAATAAAGCGCTCATCAACATACCTCCGAATCACTTAAGTCATGTTAGCCAGGATGCTTAGCTTATCAGCTATAATAGCATCATTATATAGGCAGGGAGGTGCGTCTGTTGAAAAAAGAAAACGAGAGCAGTGTCATCCATGGTCTGAGTCTTGCAGGAGAGACAGACATCTATCTTTTTCGTGAAGGAAGCCATTGCAGACTTTACAATTTTCTCGGCGCACACAGGATGGCATACGAAGGAAAAGATGGAGTCCTATTCGCTGTCTGGGCACCTAACGCTGCGGAGGTCTCTGTTATGGGAGACTTCAATTCATGGAACAGAGACAGTCACAAACTTGCGCCAAGATGGGATTCATCGGGAATATGGGAGGGTTTTGTTCCTGGCGTTCCAAACTGGTCTTCCTACAAATACTCCATAACGACCGATAAAGGAAAAATACTGGACAAAGGCGATCCTTTTGCCTTTTTGTGGGAAACTCCCCCTGATACGGCTTCAAAGATCTGCCCTGATCCATCATTCAAGTGGAGCGACAGTGGATGGATATCATCAAGAGGAGAAAAAAACGCCCTTTCATCTCCTCAGTCGATCTATGAGATGCACGCAGGATCCTGGAGAAGGACCGAGGAAAACGAATATCTCTCCTGGCTCGGACTTGCGGAGGAACTGCCGCCCTACCTTGTTGAAAACGGTTTTACCCATGTTGAATTTCTTCCTGTTATGGAGCACCCTTTTTATGGTTCCTGGGGATACCAGACAACAGGCTATTTTGCTCCGACAGCCCGGTACGGTTCGCCGGACGATTTCAGAAAACTCATAGATTCTCTACACAAAGCAGGTATAGGAGTAATACTGGACTGGGTGCCGTCTCATTTTCCTGCTGATGCTTTTGCACTTGCAAAATTTGATGGAACGGCCCTTTTTGAACACGAAGATCCAAGGAAAGGATTCCATCCGGACTGGAAAAGCTGCATATTCAATTACGGAAGGAACGAGGTAAGGAGCTTCCTTCTTTCGTCCGCCCACTTCTGGCTGGATAAATACCATGTTGACGGCCTGCGTGTGGATGCTGTTGCCTCAATGCTCTATCTTGACTATTCCAGAAAAGAGGGAGAATGGATCCCCAACCAATACGGCGGGAATGAGAACATAGAGGCTATTGATTTCCTGAAAAAACTCAACGAGACAATATACATGGAATATCCTGATGTGCAGGTGACTGCAGAGGAATCTACATCCTGGCCCATGGTATCGCGGCCTACTTGGCTTGGCGGCCTTGGCTTCGGGTTCAAATGGAACATGGGCTGGATGAACGATATCCTGCAGTACATGTCCAAAGACCCTGTCTTCAGACAGTATCATCACAATAAGCTGACGTTCGGCATGTGGTATGCATATTCCGAAAGCTTTGTTTTGCCCCTTTCCCATGACGAGGTGGTTTATGGCAAGGGATCCCTATGGGGTAAAATGCCGGGTGACAGTTGGCAGAAAGCGGCAAACCTCAGGCTCCTCTTTGGTTGGATGATGGGACATCCGGGCAAAAAGCTTCTTTTCATGGGAGACGAGTTTGGCCAGGAGAGGGAATGGGACCACAATATCAGTCTGGATTGGCACATTCTGGGCGACGATCTCCACAAGGGGATACTCCTATGGTTCAAAGATGTAAATAATTTTTACAAAAAAACACCTCAGCTCTGGGAACAGGATTATGATCCTGCCGGCTTCGAATGGATAGACAGCGGGGACTTGTCCTCAAGTGTGGTGTCATTCCTCCGCCGATCAAAAAATGGGAACGAAGCAATGTTTATTGGAAACTTTACTCCCGTAGTAAGGAACGGATACAGGATAGGAGTGCCAAGAAATACTGTCTGGCGCGAAGCTTTGAACAGTGATTCTTCTCTGTACGGCGGATCAAACATTGGAAATCTGGGCGAAATAAAAGCAGAAAAGATATCGTTCCACGGCCGCCAGTACTCGATAGAAGCGACCCTGCCGCCGCTTTCCTGCCTGGTGCTTCTGCCTGAAGTGACTGACCAATAGATAAAGGAAAACCGGAGGTAAGGTTTTTGGATAGAAGAAGCGGAGTTTTGATGCATTTATCCTCTTTGCCCGGACCGTTTGGAACAGGAGGACTTGGAAGCAGCGCCGAACGTTTTGCTGATTTTCTCATGAATTCAGGATTCAGAGTATGGCAGGTTCTTCCGACTTCGCCGATAGATGGTTCTTCCTGTTATTCCCCTTACAGCAGCAGATCTGCTTTCGCAGGCAGTCACATCTTCATAAGCCCCGAGAAACTGGCTGAAGATGGGTTTTTAGATGCGGAAGAGATTGAAAAATATCATTGCACCGGTCCGGAATGTATTGCTGACCACGGCTATTCGACTGAACAGCTGAAAAATTTGATCAGACTCTCCTGGCTGCGTTTCAAAAATGAGCCGGCCAGATACGTTGCTTTTGCAGAAGACTACCGTCTCTTTGTTGAAAAAGAGGGATACTGGCTCAGGGATCATGCCCTTTTCACAGTGCTGAAAAAAGATTTTGAAGACCTGTCATGGAATAAATGGCCGAAAGAATTTGTCCTGAGAGATAAAGATACACTTGAAAACTACTCTTCCCAAAAAGAGAAGAGTGAGGAAATTCAGCTGATCTGCTTCGAACAGTTCATTTTTGACAGGCAGTGGAAAGCCTTCCATAGATACTGCCTTGACAGGGATATCAGATTAGTGGGAGACATCCCTATGTTTGTCGCTTTTGACAGTTCGGACGTATGGTCAAATCAGGAATATTTTGACCTTGATCCTGAGGGGTACCCGAATAAAGTTGCTGGGGTACCGCCCGACTATTTCAGCGCCAACGGACAGAGATGGGGGAATCCTCTTTATAACTGGGAGACGATGCGAAGGGACGGCTTCAGCTGGTGGACAGCCAGATTCAGGAAAGCGATCGAGCATTTTGACCTCATAAGGATAGATCATTTCAGGGGGTTTTCTGCGTGCTGGGCAGTGCCGGCAGAAGAAGAAACGGCTGTAAACGGGGAGTGGATCGAAACCCCCGGCAGAGAGCTTCTTGAAGCCCTCTCTGAAAATATTAGGAAAGACGGCATGGTTGAATTGCCGCTCATAGCAGAGGATCTTGGCATCATTACAGACGATGTCAGAGATCTTATGGCTGACTTCGGGCTTCCGGGAATGAAAGTCCTCCTGTTTGCCTTTAATGGTGATGTTGGGTCCAGCCCTTATGCACCACATAACCACATTCCCGGGTCTGTCGTTTATACCGGCACCCATGACAACAACACAGTCAGGGGATGGTGGGAGAGCGAATCGGATGAGCGGTCAAGATCGCTTATCTCAGAATACACAGGACGTGACATCAACAAAGAGAATGTTTCGGAAGTATTTACCATTATGGCGCTTTCATCAACATCGAAGCTTGCGATAATCCCGATGCAGGATATACTTGGACTTGGCGATGCTTGTCGGATGAACGTGCCTGGAGTTGCCCAAGGCAACTGGCTCTGGCGTATGAGCAGGGCTGATCTCGAAGCATTGACCTGGGCTGATTCGGATACAACGGTCCGTTTTAGAAGACTCAATTCCCTTTTTGGAAGATAGCAGAGGAGTTTTTTTAGGTATGGGGTTCTCAGAACAGAGACTTTATTATGCAAAAAAAGATAACGACCGCAGGGAATTCATTTTTTTTCTACTTTTGTTCGCCGTTATTTTCATCAAGTTTTATTTCCTTGAATATAAAATATCCATGCAGGTAACAAGATATCCTGCCTCTGCTGCTTCGTCTGCAGGAATAGTCCTCTGTCTCACTGTTGCGGTCTCTCTCTTCTGGAGGAAGCTTAGGGCTTTTTCTGCTCTTACTGTCGATTTTCTGATCTCGCTGCTTGCGGTAACAGATCTGCTGCACCTGCGTTATTACTCGGACATGTTCACCTTCATGAACATCGGTCTTTCCGCACAGGTGGGAGAGATCGCAGATTCTGTGGCCGCTCTCATACACCCCTCTGACTTCCTCTATTTTGCTGATATCCCACTATTGATCTTTTATATATATATCTCGCGAAAATTCAGATCAGTTCCCTTTTTTAAAAAAGTTGGCATAAAGCGCTTTCTTGTCTCTCTGCTGCTGATCATTGTAGGAGCGCTGCCGGTAGTGTACAGGTTCTGGTCTTACGAGAAAAGGATGCCGGACGTGCTGAGTTCTATGTGGGACAGGCCAGCTGTCAGCAACAATATCGGTGCACTGACATACCATCTTGCGGATGTTAAAAACGCGGCAGGGCACTTTTTTTTCAGGGAGAAGCTCTCTGATTCACAGATCTCCGAAGTGAAAAATTTTTTTAATGAAAAGAAGAGAGGAAGATCACCTGGATATCTAAACGGTTCCGCGAAGGGCAAAAACCTTATCATAATCCAGGTCGAATCCCTCCAGCAATTTGTGATAGACCTGCGTATAAACGGAGCAGAAGTGACACCGAACCTCAACAGATTCGTAAGGGAATCCGCATATTTCAGCGGGATATACAGCCAGACTGCCTCCGGAAACAGTTCTGACGCTGAATTCATAGTCAATACCGGACTCTATCCATCTGCGTCAGGAGTAGCATATACGAGGTTTGCAGGAAACCGGTATGAGGCTTTGCCAAAGGTTTTGGCTGACATTGGATATATATCGTTAGCGCTTCACGGGGACAGACCGGGATTCTGGAACAGGCACAGGATGTATCCTTCTATGGGATTCAGCCGTTTTATAAGCAAAAAAGACTTCATAGTTGATGAAAACATCGGAATGGGCCTTAGTGATGCCAGTTTCTTCAGGCAGAGTCTCGATATTCTTGATAAGACGCAAAAACCTTTTTACGCTTTTCTGATCACCTTGACGAGCCACTACCCATATAACTTCGAAGAAATTTTCAAAGAGGCGCAACTTAACACATCGCCGTTTGAGGGAACGCTGATGGGCAACTATCTTACGTCGATGAAGTATTTTGACGACAAGTTCGGAAGTTTCATTGAAGGGTTGAGGAAAAATGGACTTTTGGACAGCTCTGTTATAGCTTTGTACGGAGACCACACAGCTATTCCTGGCTGGGACAGGTCGAGCCTCGAAAAACTTCTAGGCAGAAGCCTAAAAAATGACTGGGAATGGAAATACATGCAGCGTATACCTCTTATGATAAAGATCCCGGGTATCCAGGACCCCTCGGAAGATAATAAGGAAACAGCAGGTCTCATAGATCTGCCTGAGACTTTTGCAGATCTTATGGGTTTCGAATTCAATGCAGGATTCGGAACGAGCCTTTTTGATAAAGACAGAAGTGAGCCGGTAATATTCAGGAACGGTTCATTTATAACAGGCAATGTCTTTATAGAGCCCTCGTCAAGAAGTGCAAGAGAGATGCCTGAGGGCAAAGTTCTTGATTACGGCAAATATGCTCCAATGGCCGAGGAAGTTAAGAAACGTCTCAGATACAGCGATATGATACTTGAACATGACCTGGTGCCTGAGATTGTGAGGGAAGATTGAAAAAATGCGGATCCTGCCGGTAAAAGAAATGGAATGCCGTGAAAAGGAACTGAGGATCTTGATCCTGATGACACTGCTGGTATGGATCAAATTTTTCATTGTAGATTACATGATCGCGGATGTCCTCAACTGGCCCTCTTTCGGGACAATGAAGATCCATCCTGCAAGGCACACTCTCAGGGCCCTTGCTGTTGCTGTCCCCTCTCTTGGAGCGATACTTTCGGTAATGATACCTGTTTCCCTGGTTCCGGCTAAATACAGGGGCAGGACTCTGCTGATCATTGACGCACTCTTTTCGATCCTTGTACTCACAGATGTGCTCTTTATCAGATATTACTCAGATATCTTCATATTCCACGATATACTCCTTCTTCCGCAGACAGGGCTGATCGCCAAATCCATATGGTCGCTGCTCAAATTGTGGGACGTGCTGATTTTCGCCGACATCCCGATAATGATCTGGCTGCTCAAAAAAGAACGCATAACTCTATGCTTTGAACAGGTCACGGTGAAAAGGATAGGAGTCTCGCTGCTTATATTTTTTTTTGCGGTCTTTGTGCAGATCGCCGCAGGGTACAGGCTCAGAGAACAGAGACCAAACATAATGAGTGCTATGTATGACAGACTTTCAGTCTGCGCTTGGGTAAGCGCAGCCTCTTTCCATTGGGGGGATGTGATCTCCCTTACCGTCAGGGCATTTGAACCAGGTTATGTCCCGCAGCAGAAGATCGATGAGATGCGCGGATGGTTCAAAGGCAGAGTAAAAACAAACATGATTTCACCTGCCAAAGGCAAAAACCTGATCATGATACAATGCGAGGCCCTCCAGCAGTTTATTGTCGGAATGAAGATCAACGGAACAGAAGTCACTCCTAATTTAAACCGTTTTGCCGAGAACTCCCTATATTTTCCAAAGACCTGGGATCAGACAGCAGGCGGCCTGAGCAGCGATTCGGAATTCATGGCCAACACTGGTTTTTTCCCATCCGCATCTGGTGCTGCCTACACTAGGTTTGCAAACAACAGCTACAATTCTCTGGCGAAAACACTTAAAAAAGAGGGTTACAGGACTTTTGTTGTCCAGGGAACCTTCAGCTCATTCTGGAATTGCCACAGGATGCATCCAAAGCTCTATTTTGACAGGCAGTACAGCCGCAATACCTTTCCAAAAGGAGAGGTCCTAGGTCTGGGACTGAGCGACAGGGCCATTTTCACCGAAGCGCTTAACATTTTTAAAATGACCCAAGAACCTTTCTATGGATTCATAGTAACGCTGAGCAGTCACCATCCGTACAACTTCGAAGGCCTGGATGACGGAACTTTTCCCTTGCCTGATGAGATGAGAAAGACCCTGCTTGGTGACTACATCATTGCAATGAACTACTTTGACAGGGAACTTGGCAGATTTCTGGAGGGTCTGAAGACCTCAGGCCTGGATCAGAAAAGCCTGATAGTGCTGTACGGGGATCATCCCGCGGTGCCTATAGCATATAAGGAAGAAATGGAAAAGCTGACAGGAAAGAAGATCGAAGAGTCGATAGAATGGAAGGATACAAGGAGGGTGCCGCTGATATTCCATATCCCCGGTGCTAATGGAAAAAAAGGAACCGTATTTACAGATACCGGACAGATGGATATAATGCCGACGGCTGCTGGACTGCTGGGGATAAAAATAGGTACATATTTTGGAAAGGACCTTTCTCTTGATAACGGTCCGTACCCTGTGATTTTCCGTAACGGTTCATATATTATTGATGGGGTATTTGTAGAGCCTGCCGTCAATAGAGCCACAAGGACAATTACGCATGAATTAATAGATGCTTCAGAATATGATGAAATTACTAAGGAAGTTGATCTCATACTGAGCTATAATGACACTATTCTCGAAAAAAATCTTATAAATGATATTCTTGATTAAAGGGTAGGTATTTAAAGCCTTCACCAAAGACAATAAATTTTTGAAGGTCTTTTTTTGTGCTCTTTCGCAGGAGGAATGAAATAATGGAAGGTTCACAGGAATTAGTATACTGGTTTATATGGTGGGGATGGTGGATACTGCAGTTTGTCCTCTATTCTCTGCTTGCGCTCCTGATGTGCGATGGAGCTTATCAGATAATAGTAAGCATAAGGGGGTTCTGGAACCAGAAAGAAATGTCACGGGCAAAACGCTATCGCAGGTTCGTCGTGCTTATTCCGGCACATAACGAAGCCCAGGTCATATCGCCCCTTCTTAAAAGCCTGGCTGAACAGAACTACCCCAAAAACTGCTATACAGTATATGTATCGTGTGACAACTGCCAGGACAATACTGCCGAACTTGCCCGCATGAGCGGTGCGGTAGCCCTGGAGCGTTTTGATAAAGAGCGAAACGGCAAGACCTGGAATGTCAGGTGGGCACTGGGCCAGCTGCCGATGGATAAAGCGGATGCCCTTGCCATGTTCGATGCTGACAACCTTGTCGATGTCAACTTCCTTATGAATATGAACAACTACATGGAGCTCCATCCTGAGGCAGAGGCTATACAGGGCGTGTTGGACGTTAAAAATCCGGACGATAACTGGCTGACGAGATCTTATGCACTGGCTTACTGGTTTTCAAACAGGTTCTGGCAGCTTGCGAGGGGGCTCTGGGGACTCTCATGCACACTTGGCGGGACAGGTCTCGTTATCAGGGCTGCGACCCTTGAAAGGATCGGCTGGAACCTCGAAAGCCTGACAGAGGATCTGGAAATGTCCACAAGACTAATCCTATCGGGCAGCAGGGTGCACTGGAACGACGCAGCGGTAATTTATGATGAAAAACCACAGAGCATGGCTATTTCAAAGCGTCAGCGAACGAGATGGATGCAGGGCCATTACTGGGTGTTTTGGCACTACGGGAGAGATGCACTGAAGTCTTTCTTCGTAACGAGGAGGCTTCAGTACCTCGATCTCTTCCTCTATCTGCTTGCCCCGGCTAAATCATGTTTGGGAATAATAATAATGATAGCGGGTATGGCATATACTCTTATAAACAATATGGTCCTTTTTCCGACCGTGTCCGAAAGCACTCCCCAGACGATGATCGACTGGGTGCTATTTTTCGGACTTCCGATATTTTTCATAATCGCCTTCTGCCTGATATGCGTGATAGTAGGTCCTTCAATGCACGAGAAAAAATTTACGCTGAAATATGTGAAGGATACCTTTGCATATTTTTGGTTCGGGCTTACATGGATACCGATAATTTTCAAGGCCGCCTTCCTGGCAAAAGATCAGGGAACATGGGTAAAGACAGAACATACCAGGGGGATCTCCCTGGAAGATGTGGCAAAGAAATAGAGGATGAAGGATACAAAAGATGTTTAGGGGGACGCCAAGATAAAGACACAGTTCGAACTATTGACAGTCAGACGATTCCTCCCGCTTTTCCTTACACAGTTTTTCGGGGCATTCAACGACAATTTGTTCAAGAATGCCCTTGTCATACTGATCACATTCAGGCTTGCAGATGAATATGGACTGAACGCACAGTTGCTCATAACCTCCATCGCAGGTCTCTTCATACTTCCTTTTTTCCTTTTCTCTTCGACAGCCGGACAACTTGCTGACAAGTATGAAAAGTCCTTCCTTATAAGGATCATCAAATTTATAGAGATAGTGCTGATGGTACTCACCGCGGCTGCCTTTACCTTTTTGAACCTTTGGGGCCTGATAATACTCCTCTTTTTTATGGGAGCCCAGTCGGCCTTTTTCGGACCGCTGAAATTCAGCATACTTCCCCAGCACCTGAATGAAAACGAACTTGTTGCAGGCAACGGACTTGTAAGCGCAGGCACATACATAGCAATCCTCTCGGGGACTCTATGCGGTGGCCTCTTTATACTCCATCCCGCCGGTAGGACATTTATCTCAGCGGGAGTAGTAGGTGTAGCTATCTTGGGTTTTATCTCTAGCCTTCTGATACCAAAGGCAGAACCCTCCGTTCCCCGAATGAATATAGACTGGAATCCTTTCAGGTCAACGATGGACATAATCTCCTATGTGAGGCCGAACGTGATAGTTTTCAGGTCGATCCTGGGCATCAGCTGGTTCTGGTTTCTGGGTTCAGTCTTCCTCTCGCAGTTCCCTACTTTTTCAAAGGACATACTGGGAGGCAACGAAGAGGTATCAACGCTCTTCCTTGTCGTATTCTCTGTTGGCGTAGGTCTTGGTTCGACCCTTTGCAACAGGCTCCTTAAGGGAAAAATCTCTGCCAGACTGGTCCCATTCGGTTGCATAGGCATGACGGCTGCCACTCTTCTGCTTTATTTTTTCAGTCTGACAGTGCCAAAGACAGGCGAGCTTGCGGGTGTAATGGAGTTTATATCAGAACCGGGTTCTTGGGGAGTGATATTTTCTTTCCTCATGCTTGCAGCTTCGGGAGGCATCTTCAGCGTTCCCATGTATGCTCTGATGCAGTCCAGGAGCTCTGACGAGCACAGGGCAAGGGTCGTCGCCTGCCTCAACATAACAGACTCTTTTGGAATGGTGCTTTCTGCTGTTTTTGTAGCTTTGATGCTGATGTTTAAGATATCGATAATCAATATTTTCCTTATAATTGGTATTGTCAATCTTTTGATAACACCTCTACTGAGCAGACTGGCGAGGGATGAAGATGGTCACTGATATTGAAATGCGAAAAGAAATTATAAAGACAGGCATCCTCCTTTCAGAAAAGGGCCTGATACAGGGCACAGGAGGCAACATAAGCTGCCGGACAGAAAAAGGTATTCTCATAACACCGAGCGGGATGGACTACAGTGCCCTGGTCCCGGAAGATCTGGTGCTTTTGGACCACGAAGGAAAAGTAGTTGAAGGCGCAAGAAAACCGTCCATAGAAAAAGAGATGCACATGAAGATATACCAGTTGAGAAAAGACATAAACGCTGTGATACACACGCATTCCGTATACGCCACGGTACTGGCCGCCGCCAGGCAGCCTCTTTGCCCGATCACGGACAATCAGGTTGCTCTTTTTGGTGGAACTGTACCTGTTGCAGACTATGCTCCGATAGGAACAGAAGAGCTTGCTCAAAGCGCTGCCCGCTCTCTTGCAGGGGGAAGCGCAGTCCTTCTCTCAAACCATGGCGCCCTGTGTGTTGGTAAGGATCTGGACGAAGCCCTGATGAGATGTGAGATGCTTGAGGTCTTTTCAAAAATATACATCCTTGCCAAATCTGCAGGGGGTGGAGTAGTGCTATCTGACGAGCAGGTCAGATGCGAAGCTGATGATCTAAGGAAAAGATATGGACAGAACAGATGATCTGATGCTGTGACAGCCCTTGCAGAAACATTCGCATCGGAGCTATAATACATGGACAATTGAATATTCGGGGAGCTTGCATGGCAGGCTGAGAGGAAGTAATCGACTTCGACCCTGGACCTGATTTGGATAATGCCAACGTAGGGAACGCACTAAATTGCAAAATTTAGCGGGAAGCGCGGAGATGGCGTTTCCCGCTTTTTATTTTGAGATGGGGGAAATGATATGGAAGATAAACAGGGAACGACAGTATTTGGAAGTGCGCTTATATGGTTCGGAGCGGCTGTATCGATTGCGGAGATATTGACGGGGAGCCTTATTGCACCGCTCGGTTTTTCGAAAGGAGCAGCTGCTGTCGTCATAGGTCATATAATCGGCTGCATACCTCTTTATCTTGCAGGCCGCATAGGGGCAGAAACCGGAAAAAGCGCGATGGAGACTGTTAAAATTTCTTTCGGTCGAAAGGGTTCTATCTTTTTTTCCGTGCTGAATGTGACTCAACTCGTCGGCTGGACAGCGGTGATGATCATAGGCGGCGGCCGGGCAGTTGCAGTCATTGCAGAAAAGTACACAGGGACATACAATTCTTCTCTCTGGTGTGTGGTGATAGGATTCCTGATAATAGTATGGATAAAAATAGGAATAAAAAACCTCGGAAAGATAAACACTTTCACTATGGCAGCCCTTTTTTCTCTTACAGTACTTCTCAGCTTCATAATATTCAAGGGAGACACTGCAACTGCGACTGTTGGCAGCATGAGTTTTGGGAGCGCTGTTGAGTTGTCGGCGGCGATGCCGCTTTCATGGCTGCCTCTGATCTCAGACTATACGCATAACTCCTCAAACCCACGCAAAGCATCACTGGTAAGCGTGCTGGTATATTTTGCCGGCAGCACGTGGATGTACATGATAGGTCTGGGAGCCTCGATCTTCACGGGAGAGAGCGATATCGCCAGGATCATGCTGAGCGCCGGCCTTGGAGTGGCCGCGGTATTCATTATTGTGATCTCGACAGTGACTACCACTTTTCTGGATGTATATTCCGCAGGAGTGAGCTTCAGCAGCATAACGGACAAGGTAAGCAGCACGACTACTGCCCTTATTGCATGTATAGCCGGTACTGCTCTCGCAGTTTTTACTCCAATAGAACAGTATGAAAACTTTCTTTTCCTGATAGGGTCTGTTTTTGCCCCGATGATATCAATACTCATAACAGATTTCTTCATCCTGAAGAAGGATCACTTCAGCGATAGCCTAAATATTTCCAACTTTATCCTTTGGATCGCAGGATTTGTTCTTTACAGAGGGTTCATGGCGATGGAGACAGTTTTTGGAAACACACTGCCGGTAATGGCAGCAGTAATAGTACTTGCCACTGCGGCAGGCAAAGCAAGAGAGCTTATTTCAAGAAGCTGAAAGCAGAAAGGAGAATAAATATGTTTGCCGAAATTATAAATAAAGTCAGGCTGGACTGCCCTCTTGTCCACTGCATAACCAACTATGTGACTGTAAATGACTGCGCCAATGTACTGCTTGCCTGCGGAGCTTCCCCTGTGATGGCGGATGACGAGCGCGAGGCAGAAGAGATCGTATCGATCTCTTCTGCTCTTGTGATAAACATAGGTACTCTTAACAGCAGGACGATCCCCTCCATGTTCAAAGCAGGCAGGAGGGCAAACGAACTCGGACGGCCGGTGATCCTTGATCCTGTTGGCGCGGGTGCCTCCTCGCTGCGTACTGCAACGGCAATGGACCTGATAAGGGAAATAGATTTTGCTGTCATCAGGGGAAATATTTCAGAGATAACCGCCATAGCAGGAGGGGAGTCAAAAACACGCGGAGTTGACGCGTCCGACCCGGAACTTTTGGATGGCGATCTGCCTGCAGATGTCATCTCCCTGATCCTGAAGCTCAGAGAAAAAACTGGGGCTGTGATCACTGTAACCGGTCCAAAAGATATAGTCGCCGGGGAAAAAGATCTATGCATAGTCAGAAATGGCCATCCCATGATGTCAAAAGTCAGCGGCACAGGGTGCATGCTCTCTGTCATTACAGGTGCCTTTTGCGGGGCAGCCCCTTCAGATATCGCTGTTGCTGCAGCTTCCGCAGCGGGAATGTTCGGAGTGGCGGGAGAGTTTGCTTTTGAACGGCTCAATTCCGAAGGCGGAGGAACTTCTACCTACAGGTCATACATCATAGATGAAGTAAGCAAAATGACCCCGGAAAAGATGAGGGAGGCTGTAAAAATTGAGATTAGATAAAAATTCATTAAAGCTATATGCCGTAACTGACAGAAAATGGCTGAAAGGGAGCTCTCTGGAAGAAGAGGTAGAAAAAGCTGTGAGGGCCGGTGTGACTATGGTGCAGCTCAGGGAAAAGCACATGGAATTTGCAGAACTGGTAACCCTGGCAAAAAAAATTGGAGCTGTAGTCCATAAATACAATATCCCCCTGATCATCAACGATGACATCGAAGCTGCATTGGCATCAGGCGCTGATGGTGTGCACGTCGGGCAGGATGATATTTGCGCATCTGAGGCAAGGCAGAAGATCGGCAGCTCTATGATACTCGGGGTATCCGCCGGAACAGCAGAAATGGCTCTTGAAGCGGAAAGATGCGGGGCTGATTACATAGGAGCAGGCGCTGTTTTTTCAACATCAACAAAAGAGGATGCTAAAATAATGTCCTTCGATGAACTCAAAAGAATTTGCGATTCTGTCTCCATACCGGTGGTAGCAATAGGCGGCATTACTGAAGAAAACATAATGGAGCTTTCGGGTTCAGGGATAGCTGGAGCAGCAGTTGTATCGGCGATATTTGCCAAAGAAGATGTCATGGTATCGTCTGCAAGACTGTTGACCCTTATTGAAAAAATGCTGTCGAGCAAATAAGGCAAAAGGAGAGATCGAAATGATCAGAAAGGTATTAACGATCGCCGGTTCCGACTGCAGCGGCGGAGCGGGCATTCAGGCAGATCTCAAAACGATGACAGCCTTCGGTGTCTACGGAATGAGCGTTATCACTGCACTGACAGCGCAGAATAGTACAGGGGTTTTCGGAATTATGGAGGTCGACCCTGAGTTTACGGCAAAACAGATAGACGCGGTTTTTACGGACATCCGGCCAGATGCTGTCAAGATCGGCATGGCAGCGAATTCATCCCTGATAAGGATCATATCAAAGAAACTTAAAGAGTATGAGGCTGTGAATATTGTGATCGATCCTGTAATGGTATCGACCAGCGGAAGCAGGCTCTTAAGAGATGACGCGGTGAGATCACTAATAGAGGAACTGATACCTCTTGCCAGGGTCATAACTCCCAACATATATGAGGCTGAAGTTCTTAGCGGCATCAGGATCAAAGAAAGAGATAGCATGACTGAGGCGGCACGAATGATCGCAGAAAAAACAGGGACAAGTGTACTTCTGAAGGGGGGACATCTTGTCGACAGGGCGGACGACCTTCTCATAACACGCGAAGGATCAGAGATCTGGTTTTACTCTGAGAGGATAGACAATCCCAATACTCATGGCACCGGATGTACTTTGTCATCTGCAATAGCATGCGGGCTTGCATCGGGTCTTTCTTTGGAAGAGAGTGTTCTGGCTGCAAAAGAGTACATCTCGGATGCGTTGAAAAGTGGACTGGATCTGGGCAGGGACAGAGGTCCCCTTGATCATTGCTGCAGGATCAGAACAGTCAGAGAGTAAATAAAAAAACCGGAAGCGAAGGCCTCCGGTTTTTTTATATCATCGTGATGTAATTATTACTGAGAAATTGCGCTGACAGGGCAGGTAGCAACACAGGCCCCGCACTCTACACATGTGTCGGGATCTACCTTTGCTTTGCCATCATTCATACTGATCGCTGATGTCGGGCAAACGCCTACGCATGCCTCGCAACCTACACAAGCATCCTGATCAACTACTGCTTTAGCCATTGTAAGAAGTCCTCCTTAGATTATGTTTCAAAAGTATTTTTGCGGAAAACTGAAACCCGCACCTGCGTATTCTATATTGAAAAAGAAAATGCATCAACCTTTTTTGTGAAATAAAGAGGTATTTTGTTATATGAAAAAATCTACCTGCCTATTTTATCAAGCCGCGGCAATATGAAATAAATCAGCGTCATAGAGATGACAGCCTCAGGGATAACAACGCTTGCATTGTAAAGAAGTGAGTAGAGCCATACGTTCATACCTTCCGGTGCGTACTCGGAAAAAAAGATCGCACCTGAGAGGACTGATGCAGAAAGATTCAAAAATGCAGCAGCAGCTACCCCAAAGTACCTGTTTGTCCTGAAAAAACCAGCAGCGCCCAAAAGGGCACTTGCTACAGGATAATCCAGCAGCGCTTGTAGAGGATGGACGACGTATCCTCCCAAAAAGAGTCTCAGGAGTCCTACGGTAAGTCCTGCTGATATTCCTGCCGTTCCTCCTCTTCTTATTGCAAAAATAAAGATCGGGAGCATCCCCAGGCTGACAGAGCCTCCCTGAGGAAGGGCAAACAATTTTACAAACGAAAGCGCTATAGATAATGCAACACAAAGGGATCCTTCGACCAGGATCTTTATTGGTACATTCATAATCATACCTCCAAGGCGCAACATTGTGCAGCCGGAAACACAGATATTATAATATGGTTTCGATACTGTCAAACAGCCAATGCAGCTGTACATTATAAAATAATTACCTATTTTGGATATTTCTGTTTTGTGAACTAAGGAAGAGGTCAATGTCAGGAAAGGTACGTCCTCTCCGGTCCCTTTATACGTAAAGTTCAGCACTGTCCAGCTTTTTCTAATTATATACCTTGCAGATATTTGTTCAAAGCAGATCCTTATTGAACGTGCAAGAGTAGACAGATTACTTGTTAAGGTAGTAGAATTACTTATACGGGTAAAAATAAAAGTACCCATTTCATTTGCTGCATCATACTTTATGCCAAGCCGCTTTTGACGGTTATTATTTCGAAAGACGGAGGTGGTTTATCGGTAGTTCTCTTTTCACAAGCTTTTGTTTATTCCTGCGACTGTTTTTTTTATTATTTTTTTCAAAAATTGAAAGGGGAGTTGTCTTATTATGGAGCCTCGTAAACCTTCACTGGCGTTGACTCTTGCATTGTTTTTAACAGTAGCGGCAATGATCGCGGCCAGTGTCCTGGTATGGGAAGTCGATATTCACATTACACTTATCCTTGGCGCAATGCTTACAATTGCGATCGGAGTTGCAGTTCTCAAGTATGATTACGCCACAATTGAAAAAGGCATTATTGATGGCATAATGACAGGCATGCAGGCCTGTCTCATCCTTTATACGGTTGGCCCGCTTATCGGGACCTGGATACTAAGCGGAGTAGTACCAACCATGATTTACTACGGACTGGCTATTCTTAACCCGTCAATTTTCCTTTTTGCCACACTGCTCATATGCTCTGTCGTATCACTATCTACCGGTACATCATGGGGGACCTCAGGAACTGTCGGTATCGCCCTTATGGGGATCGCGCTTGGTCTTGGCATCCCAGCTCCTCTCACGGCAGGCGTAGTTATTTCAGGAGCATACTTCGGCGACAAAATGTCTCCGCTCTCTGATACGACTAACCTGGCACCGGCTGTTGCCGGAACCGACCTTTTCCAGCACATCAGAGCCATGGTGTGGACCACCGGGCCAACTTACATCATCGTTGCTGTTATCACGATCGTAATCGGTTTCCGTTATGCAGGCGGAGAACTTGATGCCGCGAAGATCGCTGCCATCCAGGCACTTATGAGAGCTGAATTCTGGATCAACCCAGTAACGCTCATTGCGCCTCTTGTTGTTATTGGACTTTCCGCTGCACGTAAACCGGCCCTGCCAAGTCTGTGGGCAGGTATCTTTGTGGCTATTGTCATTGCCCTGGTCAATGGTTCAGGAATTGGCGAAATTTTAAATATCATGCAGTACGGCTATGTGCCCACAGTATCAGCCTCTATAGCCGGTGCAGGAGAAGATGCGGCTGCTCTGGCCAAAGTTCTTGCAGAGAGCAACATCACTGTCGCTCCAGATATTGCTCTGGAAGCAGCGAACGACATCGTTAAACTTATGGAACGCGGCGGTCTGCAGTCTATGAACTGGACGATCTCACTCATCATCTGCGCATTCACATTTGGTTTCTCTATGGATACATGCGGTTTCCTCAAGGTCATGCTTGAAGCTATAATGAAACCTATCAAGTCAGTCGGTGGAATGGTAACGGCGACCATCCTCTCCTGCTTCGTATGCGATATTTTTCTTGGTGACCAGTATCTGTCTATAGCGATGCCGGGAACGATGTTCAGATCTGCTTATGAGGAGAAAGGGCTCCACCCTAGGATGCTCTCACGTTCGCTCGAGGACGCAGGTACTCTCCTGTCTGTTCTTATCCCGTGGAACACTTGCGGTGCATACCATACTACGGTTCTTGGTGTGCCGACGCTTGAATATGCTCCATATGCGTTCCTGAACTACCTCAACCCAATAGTAGCAATCCTATTGACCTACATGGGTATTGGTATTGCATGGCGCGGCAAAGAAGGCGAACCTGTAATTTCAAAGACGCGTCCTGCGAATCTGGTTTAGCAAGATAAGAGCAGTTTAAATTGCAGGGAAAACTGCCGGAATTTGAAAATCTCCTGGTCTCAAGATCAGGAAGGACCACCAGTAACTATAAGACCGCGACCTTTGCAGCAATAGGCATCTATCTTATAGGAGGCACTCTCTGGAGATATTATTCTCTTGGCATTACAGATAAGGTGCTGCCAAACATCATTCTGGGTTTTGCAAGTTTCTTTGTTCTCAAGTATCAGAAGCTTGTATACTTATCCCCGATAGGAATGGTAAAGGAGACGCACACCTGGATAACCCACCACCGAGAAGTGATGAAGTGGGAAGAAATAAAATTTATCACTTTGATGCACAAAAGGGTAGAGACCATGGTATTTCTGGAGAGGGACAGCTTAGGGTGGAAAGTGCTTTTTGAGCGGGATCAGGTGGAAGATCTCAAGAGAATTTTTAAGCAGTATATCCCGGATATTGAGATCAACGAGATAGACCGGTAGTTTCAAACACAGAAGCAGCCCCCCGATAACTAAGGTTTCGGGGGGCTGCTTTTATCTTGCCATATAAAATCAGCTATTTATTTGAAGTGTTTTTTTACCGCTTCTGCAACATTCTTTCCAAGCAGTCTGCACTGATCGAGATCTTCCTCTGTAGGACATGATTTGACTTCGATCGAAGGCTGTATAAGGGTCCAGTCCCCGCTCTGTTCAGCAAAGAGCTGGAGTTCTGCCAGGGCGCCTTTGCTCCAGCTGTAGGAACCGCATATGCCAAGGATCCTGTTTTTCATCATTTTGTTTGAAAGGGATCTGCAAAGAGCTGCCATCGGAGGATAAAGTTCCGTATTGTATGTACAGCTGCCCAATACCAAGCCCTTGTACCTCCATATGTCCGCTACCATGAATGAAAGGTTGTCCCTTGAAACATCATGTACGAATACGTCTTTTATTCCGGCCTCTGATATCGAACGGGCGATGGCGTCGGTCATGAATTTGGTATTTCCATACATGGAACCGTATACTACCACGACTCCTTCATCGGTATCATGCCTGCTCCATTTGTCATAAAGATCTACTATGTGCTTCGGGTTAGTCCTGTGTATAGGTCCATGTGCCGGGCAGATTATTCTTGGATCGAGAGTCCGTACCTTTGCTATAGCTTTTTGAGTCGGTGAAGCGTATCTTCCGACTATGTTGGCAAAGTAACGGAGTATTTCATATTCATAGTGGATCATATCGAGTTCGTCATCGAATATTCCGCCCTCAAGAGCGCTGAATCCACCAAAGGCGTCCGTTGAAAAGAGGACTTTTTCAGTTGTATCGTAGGTTACCATGCTCTCAGGCCAGTGTACCATCGGTATCATTGCAAAAGTCACCTTGTGGTGCCCCAGGTCCAGGACATCCCCCTCTTTGACCTCAATTATGTTTTCAGTGATATTGTAAAAGGCGTCGATCATTTCCACAGTCTTTTTGTTTCCTATGATCTTCATCTCTGGGTAGAGGTGGCGAAGCATCCTTATGGAACCGGAGTGGTCTGGTTCCATGTGGTTTACTATTAGGTAATCTATTGTCCTTCCTGCCGGTAGGACGGAGGTGAGCCTTTCTATGTAGTCGGAAAGGTTGCCACTTTTAATAGTGTCGATTATCGCAATTTTGTCATCGTTGATCAGATAAGCGTTGTAAGATACTCCCTTTGGAAGAGTCCAGAGACCTTCGAAGAGATCGGTCTCGCGATCGTTCCCGCCTATCCAGTAGATATTTTTTGTTATTTTTATCGCTTTCTGCATAGCCATACCTGCCTTTCATGATTATTTGTATTTACATGTATTTGATAATGATACAGCAACATCAAGGATAGGATAAGATAGCAAAAAATCAAACTAAAAACATTACAAATAAGACCAAGTAATAATTTTCAAACAAGAAAGATTATTCTGACATTTCATGATGCTCATTTTTTAATCAAGGCTTAATCAATTTTTTAGCGCCTAAAAGAAGGTGAAACACTTCACGTGAATGCAGGCTTCAAAGTATTTTACGTTTATTTACAAAAAAGCTTCCATAATCGATATATTTTTCCGTTTGATCAATATGTCTGAAATGACCTGTCAAATGTTGCAATTTTCGTAAACCTGACTGATAATAGTACGGTGTGATTTTTTACAACCCAAATTAAGTGTGCAGGTGATCTGAAAAAAACGGTCACGAAATGTTTCATAAGGAGGCGGAGTAAGTGTTTGACCCAAAACAGCTCCAGGAAGTGGCAGAAGGCAGCACGTGCTATGAATCATCAGTAGCTAAGACTTTGGCGAAAAACCCTGAAAGGAAGGAAAACTTCACAACAGGTGGAGGGATACCCCTCAAGAGAACATATACCCCAGAGGATCTTGAAGGTCTTGATTACTCAAAGGACCTTGGCTTTCCAGGACAGTACCCCTATACAAGGGGAGTTCAGCCAACAATGTTCCGCGGCCGTTTCTGGACGATGCGCCAGTATGCCGGCTTTGCAACAGCAGAAGATTCCAACAGACGCTATCGTTATCTTCTGAGTCAGGGGACGACCGGTCTTTCAGTTGCATTTGACCTTCCCACCCAGATAGGATACGACTCAGACGACCCAATGGCGATCGGAGAATGCGGAAAGGTCGGAGTAGCGATCGACAGTCTTGCTGATGCGGAGATCCTTTTTGATCAGATACCGCTCAACAAGGTCTCAACATCAATGACGATAAACGCACCTGCATCTGTCCTGCTTGCCATGTACATAGCGGTAGCAGAGAAACAGGGCACCCCGATGAATGAACTTTCAGGGACCATCCAGAACGACATCCTGAAGGAATACATAGCCAGGGGAACATACATCTTCCCTCCCAAGCCGTCGATGAGACTCATCACGGACATCTTTGAATTCTGCAGCAACAACATACCCAAGTGGAACACGATCTCGATCTCAGGCTATCATATCAGGGAAGCCGGATCGACAGCCATACAGGAAGTTGCGTTTACTCTTGCAGACGGTATCGCTTACATTGAAGCAGCCATTAAATCGGGGCAGGATCCGAACGTTTTCGGGAAGCGCCTCTCCTTCTTCTTCAACTCGCACAACGATTTCCTCGAAGAAGTTGCGAAGTTCCGCGCTGCACGCAAGATCTGGGCGAAGATCATGAAGGAACGTTTCGGCGTAACAGACAAGGGCGCCCAGATGCTCCGCTTCCACACTCAGACAGCAGGATGCACCCTCACAGCACAGCAGGCGGAGATCAACATCGTTCGCGTAGGCATCCAGACAATGGCAGCCGTATGCGGAGGAACACAGTCCCTCCACACCAACAGCCTCGACGAAGCACTTGCCCTTCCGACAGACAAGTCGGTCCGCATTGCTCTCCGCACTCAGCAGATCGTAGCCTATGAATCAGGCATCACCAACACGGTAGATCCTCTTGCAGGCAGCTACGCTGTTGAAGCTCTCACCAAAGAGATCGAAGATGGTGCCTGGGAGTACATCAACAAGATAGATGAGATGGGCGGAATGATGACTGCTATTGAAAAAGGATATCCCCAGAAGAACATCCAGGATGCCGCATATCAGTATCAGAAGTCGATCGAATCAGGCGACCGCATTATCGTCGGCGTCAACAAATTCCAGGTCGAAGAAGACATGTCTGAACGCAAACTCCTTAAAGTTGATGCAAGCGTTGGAGTCAACCAGATAAAGAAACTCCGTGCAATGAAGGAAAACCGCGACAACGTAAAGGTCAAGGACTGCCTTGAAGCAATACTCAAGGGAGCGCAGGGCGAAGAGAACCTCATGCCCCTTATCCTTGATGCGGTCCGCCATTATGCAACAGAAGGCGAGATATGCGGAGTTCTTCGCGGAGTGTTTGGCGAATACAAGGAAAACGTGGTTCTTTAGGATCTCTAGAGAGCTGATAAGGAGGAAAAAAAGATGGACCGTAAAATTCGCGTAGTTGTTGCGAAACCTGGACTTGATGGCCATGACCGCGGCGCAAAGGTCGTTGCCAGAGCATTCAGAGACGCAGGCATGGAAGTAATATATACAGGACTTCGTCAGACCCCAGAGCAGATCGTAGCCACCGCTATCCAGGAAGATGCAGACGCCATTGGAATAAGCATTCTTTCCGGAGCTCATGAATATTGTTTCAAGACGATCATTGATCTCCTCAAAGAAAAGAATGCAAGTGATATCATAGTTTTCGGTGGAGGAGTTATCCCAGAGTCAGACTATCCTACGCTTCTGGGATTCGGAGCCGGAGCCATATTCGGTCCCGGCACACCCACAACAGAGACAATAGCCTGGCTTGAAAAGGCAGTCGCTGAAAAGAGATCGAAAGAGGCATAGGTCATGAAACCAACAGTTATCGACCACATCGGAATAGCAGTAAAAAACATCGATGAATCTCTCAAGCTCTGGGAAGCCACTCTGGGTATCAAATGTCATGGTGTGGAAGAAGTTGTCGAACAGAAGGTAAAGACAGCATTTCTGCCCCTAAAGGATACTGAAGTCGAACTTCTTGAAGCCACAAGCCCCGAAAGCCCCATAGCAAAGTTTATCGAAGCAAAGGGCGAAGGAATTCACCACATGGCTATAAGAGTAGATGACCTCGAGGCAACACTTGCGGAACTTAAGGAAAAGGGTATTCGCCTTATCGATGAAAAACCGCGCCTTGGCGCTGGCGGTGCAAAAATCGCCTTCATCCATCCCAAGGCGACCGGAGGCATTCTGCTCGAACTGAGCGAACGCTAATATAGGGTTAAGAAGGACCCCCGTGTTGTATATGCAGCACGGGAGTCCTTGCTAAAAAAGTACCGAAAGTTCCAGAACATCAAGGAGGTTAGTAGTAATGGCGGACAAGACGATTGACGAACTGTGCGCAAGTCTCGTAGAAAAACGGGAAAAGGCCGCACAGGGCGGTGGAGCAAAGGCCATTGCCAAACAGCACGAGAAGGGCAAGATGACCGCACGTGAGCGGATCGAAGCAATTCTCGACCCAGGTAGCTTTGTTGAGATCGATGAGTTTGTTGAACACCGTTGTGTAAACTTCGGTCTTCAGGACACAGTTTTTCTCGGAGACGGCGTGGTTACCGGGTATGGAAACATTGACGGGCGTATCGTATATCTATTTAGCCAGGACTTCACAGTAATGGGCGGTTCCCTTGGCGAAATGCATGCGAAAAAGATCTGTAAAGTACTCGATCTGGCCCTTACCAACGGAGCTCCCTGCATCGGTATCAACGATTCAGGCGGCGCGCGTATCCAGGAAGCGGTAGATGCCCTTTCCGGATATGGAAACATATTCTTCAAGAACGTCAAGGCAAGCGGCGTTATCCCTCAGTTCTCCATAATAGCCGGTCCATGCGCAGGAGGAGCTGTTTACAGCCCTGCTCTTACCGACTTCGTGTTTATGGTCGACAAGATCGGTATCATGCACATCACCGGTCCTCAGGTCATCAAGGCCGTAACAGGAGAAGACGTTACTTCAGAGCAGATCGGCGGAGCCAGGGCACACAACGGAACCTCGGGCTGCGCACATTTCTTCGCGAAAGATGAAGCCGAGTGCTATGCACAGGCGAGAAAAGTTCTTAGCTATCTGCCCAGCAACAATATGGAAGAGCCTCCATTCATAGAAACAGCTGATGATCCGGCAAGAATGGATCCAGCCCTTCGTGAGATGGTCCCAACCAACTCCAACAAAGGGTACGATGTCCGTGATGTCATCAAAAAGATCGTTGACAACGGAGACTTCTGCGAAGTCCAGGAAATGTATGCCCGTAACATCGTTACCGGTTTTGCGAGAGTAGGCGGAAGATCGATCGGTATCATTGCAAACCAGGCTAAATTCATGGCCGGATGCCTTGACATAGATGCTTCTGACAAAGCAAGCCGTCACATACGCATATGCGATGCATTTAACATTCCGATCGTTACATTTGAAGACGTTCCCGGATATCTCCCCGGACTCAACCAGGAAATGGGCGGTATAATACGTCACGGAGCCAAACTGCTCTATGCTTACAGCGAAGCCACAGCCCCGAAGATCACGATAGTACTTCGCAAGGCTTACGGCGGATCATATCTTGGTATGTGCAGCAAAGACCTTGGAGCAGATGTTGTCCTTGCATGGCCGCAGGCACAGATAGCAGTCATGGGAGCCGAAGGTGCGGCGAATATCATTTTCCGTAAAGATATCGAAGCAGCAGAAGACAAAGAGGCTATGAGAGCTCAGATGATAGATGAATACAAAGAAGCCTTTGCGAACCCCTATTGCGCAGCAGCCCGCGGTTTCGTTGACAGGGTCATTCTTCCGGAAGAGACCAGGCCGGCACTTTATCAGGCTCTTGTAATGACAGAGTCTAAGTGCGAGCTTCGTCCGAAACGCAAACATGGCATCCTGCCTAACTAAGGGGGAGAATTAAATGACTCAGAGCGCAGTAGCTGCCCATTTTACAGGTGTTGGCGGCGGACTTGTTATGTCTCTGATAGCTTTCAGCATCGTGTTCATCGTCATTATGGGTCTCATGTTCATAATGATGGGAATGAAGCATGTCTGCAGAGCTATCGACGGATGCAAAAAAGCACCCGTAAGTGCACCTGCAGCACCCTCTGCACCGGCATCACCCGCTGCAAAAGCGGTAGCCGTTCCTGCAGTTGGAGATGACGGAGAACTTCTGGCCGTTATTTCAGCAGCAATTGCAGCTATGTGTGGAAGTGCAGCAAGAGTGGTATCTTTTGCCCCTGCAAAAGCCCCTGCGGGATCCAGCTGGAAATTTATTGGCAGGATCCAGAACGCTGAAGGTTTTCAGGACTAACAACAAACTTTTACATAATATTTGAGGAGGTTTTTCTCTGATGGCACGCAAGTACAGAGTTACAGTAAATGGTAAGGCATACGACGTAGATGTAGAAGAGATGGGAGCAGGAGCACCGGCAGCAGCACCTGCGCCTGCAGCAGCCCCTGCACCGGCTGCCGCCCCAGCACCCGTAGCGGCAGCAGCACCCGCAGCAGCTCCTGCACCGGTAGCCGGCGGAGCCGGTTCAATCGAAGCTCCGATGCCCGGAAAGGTACTAAAGATCCTTGTTTCGCAGGGAGCTCCCGTCACAGCCGGCCAGCTTGTTCTTATCCTTGAAGCAATGAAGATGGAGAACGAGATCTATGCGCCTACGGCAGGAACAGTCACTCAGGTTGGCTGTAAGGAAGGAGATTCTGTCAATACTGGCGATACTCTCCTCGTTATCGGTTAGTCTGCGTTAGCAGCACTTTCCAAGGAGGGAAATTAAATGGATCTATATATGACCGCGCTAAAAGGCGTTATAGAACAGTCAGGGTTTGTAGCCCTTAACACGCCAACATTGATCATGCTGTTGGTCTCGTTTGTACTGCTCTACCTCGCCATAGCAAAGGGTTTTGAACCTTTGCTCCTGTTGCCTATTGCTTTTGGATGTCTGCTTGTCAACCTGCCTCTTTCAGGCATCGTTGATCCGGGCGGATTTCTCTATTTCGTAAAGTTCGGTATCGACCATGAGCTCTACCCAGTTATCATATTTATGGGCATAGGCGCTTTGACTGACTTTGGACCGCTTCTCGCAAACCCGATAACATTCCTGCTCGGTGCAGCGGCACAGATAGGCGTATTTTTCGCTGTTATCGGCGCTATGTTTATGGGCTTTACTATTCAGGAAGCAGCAGGTATTGGTATCATTGGCGGAGCGGACGGACCTACAGCAATTTATCTTTGCGCAAAGCTCGCAAGACATATTCTTCCTGCCGTTGCAGTTGCTGCGTATAGCTATATGTCGCTGGTCCCGCTTATTCAGCCGCCTGTCATCAAGCTTCTGACGACTAAGAAGGACCGTGGAATCAAGATGGAACAGCTCCGCCCTGTAACAAGGACAGAGCGTATTCTTTTCCCGATCGTTTCGACTATGGCCTGCGGACTTATCCTTCCTGCATCAGTTCCTCTTGTTGGGATGCTAATGTTCGGCAACCTTCTTCGCGAATGCGGATGCACCGAACGCCTTTCGCTTGCGGCACAGAATGAAGTGCTCAATGCCACAACGATATTCCTCGGAATTTCAGTTGGTGCGACAATGAGCGCGGAATCATTCCTTACTGTCGCGACACTTAAGATAATCGCATTGGGACTTATCGCGTTTATCTTCAGCACAGCAGGAGGAGTACTTTTTGGACAGCTTATGAAAGTGCTTTCGGGTGGAAAGATCAACCCGGTAATTGGAGCTGCAGGTGTTTCGGCAGTTCCAATGGCTGCACGCGTCTGCCAGAAGGTCGTATCCAAGGAGTTCCCCGGAAGCTACGTCCTTATGCACGCAATGGGTCCCAACGTTGCCGGTGTTATTGGAACAGCCGTGGCCGCGGGAGCTATGCTTACCCTACTTACTAAGTAAGCTGAGCACCGGCAATAAGCAACGCTAACTTCACAGCATTCGAAAGAGGCCGCTCGGCGTATTTAAATACGCCTACGCGGCCTCTTCCTTCATGTTGCATCGTTATCGCCGCTTCTTGCCGGTGCTCAGAACGTTATCTCAATAAGCAAGGTTACTTGAACTATCCATTAAGAAACTTGCTTGAATATGATCGATCACCGAATAATTATCATATGTTAAATCTGAAATTCATAACAGTATCCGATAAATACTGATATATTTGGTTATAATGTTATAGATTTGATCATTTTGTCTGGAGTGTTGATTTTGCACGATAAAGAAGTTTCGCTGCTCTCTCCTCTATTTTTAAGACTTTTTATCCCGTTTGGTCTGGGTTATTTTATATCGGTCCTGCTTGGCAGCGGCAACGCTATTATGTCTCCCATACTTGTGGAAACATTCTCGCTCTCTCCTTCTGATCTGGGGTTTATGACATCAATTTACCTCATATCTTTTGGAGTGGCCCAGTTTCCTCTTGGGGTCTGGCTCGACCGCTATGGGGCAAGGAAGACCCTGGCGCCCTTCATGCTCTTTGCCGTAGCCGGCGCCCTGGTATTTGCACTCTCTCAGAATATTGGACACCTCATATTATCCAGGGCCCTTACCGGGATAGGCCTTTCAGGATGCCTGATGGCCGCATTCAAAGCATATTCAGACTGGCTTCCCTCAGAACGCCTTCCTCTTGTTTTCAGTCTCGAATGCCTTACAGGCGGGATAGGGGGGATGGTCGCAACGAAACCGATCGGATATGCAATAAGTCTTTTTTCATGGAGATATACTTTTATATTTCTGGCATTTATTACGTTTCTGATATGCCTGTCCATATGGTTCGTGACTCCAAGGGACGGGCATGTTGTACCCGACCGTAAAATATCATTTGGAAGACAGCTCAAAGAGATGCTCTCATTTTTCATGGACTCGCGCTTCTGGTTTGTAGCCCCTGTGGTGATAGCCGCCCAAAGTGTAATGTTTGCGTATTTATACCTGTGGGTCGGTCCGTGGATGAGGGATGTTGCAATGATGGGGAGCGGCGAGTCAGGCACATATATGATGTATGCCTTTACAGGGGCTGCTGCCGGGTATTTTCTGAACGGCATACTTGCGGATCTTTTCATGAAAAAGGGTTGGCTTTCATGGGAAAAGATGTATTTGTATTCCGGAGTTCTCTTAACACTGGTCCTTGCTTTCATAGCTATTGAAAACGGAAGGGCTTCTGCGATCCTCTGGGGGATCGTTATGTTCCTGTCCACTATGACCATGATCTCCTTTCCCCTTATGAGAAAGCTCTACGCGAGCAGTGAAGTGGGCAGGGCACTCTCTCTTCTCAATTTCACGATTTTCCTCATGTCCTTCATATTCCAGTGGTTCATTGGTGTAGTTCTTGACTTTTACCCCGTTGTTGATGGACGCTTCTCAGCACAGGGCTATCAGACAAGTCTTGCTGTTATTGTTGTTCTAAATATGGCTGCAGTTACCCACCTGTACTTTGAACTTAGAAAACGCCGTATAATATAATTAATTTTTTCATCAGTCCTGACCGACATTATTTTTCGCTATCTCATCTGTATCCCGTTGTGCGATCAAAAGCATGCGGGAATTGTGAGTTATAGTTTTCCTGTCTGACAGAAGTGATAAAGGAGGAGCAATATGTGCGAAAGATATGAAATAGAAGCTTCGGAGATAACCCAAATGGTTTATGACTTATCACTTAAGGCGAACAGTATCCTGCCAGAAGGCCTTAAAAAAATTATCAGTACCGCAAGTGATAGAGAAAAGATGCCTCTTGCAAAGCAGGCTTTCTCAGATATTCTTGAGAACGCAAAACTGGCAGAGGAAAAAAGCCTGCCAATATGTCAGGACTGCGGTCTTGCCGTTGTTTTTGTCGAGATAGGACAGGACCTTTGCGTAAAAGGCGGCAGCATAGAGGATGCGATAAACGAAGGTGTCCGAAGGGCATATATTGATGGCTGCCTCCGCAAGTCTGTAGTTAAAGATCCATTATTCAGAAGAGAGAACAGCGGAGACAACACGCCCGCCGTCATCCACTGGAAAGTCTGCTCAGGCAGTGACATCACGATAACAGTGAGCCCAAAGGGCATGGGCAGCGAAAATATGAGCAGGATATATATGCTTAAGCCGGCAGACGGTGCCGAGGGTGTCATCAGGTCGGTCGTTGAGGCAGTAAAAATCGCAGGGCCCAATCCATGTCCGCCTATTGTCCTTGGTATCGGGATTGGCGGCAACTTTGAAACTGTTGCTCTTGCAGCAAAAAAGGCACTTCTGAAGCCGGAAGGTGTCAGGCATAACATACCTGAGTATGCAGAGATAGAAAGGGAGATATTAAAAAGGGTCAACGCGCTTGGAATCGGTCCGGGCGGATACGGCGGAATGACGACTGCTCTTGATGCTCACATTGAGACACTCCCTACTCACATAGCCGGTATGCCAGTTGCAGTCAACATCTGCTGTCACGCACTGAGGCACGCAGAAGGAACGATAGAGGGGAGGATCCTCGATGATTAAGCACCTTAATACACCACTGTCCGAAGAAGATGTGATGGAACTCAGGGCCGGTGACCTCGTCTCCCTGTCAGGCAGCATTCTTGTTGCGCGCGACGCAGCCCACAAAAGGCTGACAGAGAGCATTTCTACGGGCGAAAAAGAGCCCTTTCCTATCAAAGGCGAGATAATCTTCTATGCAGGGCCTGCACCGACGCCTCCGGGTGAAGTAATCGGCCCCATCGGACCGACGACCAGCGGCAGAATGGATCCCTACACGCCGTTTCTCCTTGAGAGAGGGCTCAGAGGGATGATCGGGAAAGGCAAAAGAAGTACTGAAGTCCTGGAAGCCATAAAAAAACATCATGCTGTGTATTTTGGAGCTACCGGAGGTACTGCGGTGCTTTTGTCCCGTTCGGTCGTCTCAGTTGATAAGGTAGCTTATGAAGAGCTTGGCCCCGAGGCTGTCCTTCGCCTTGAGATAGATAAGATGCCACTGGTGGTGCTTGCGGACTGTCACGGGGGAGATATATACGTGTCCGGCCCCGAAGCGGCAGTGAAACTGTTCCAGGCGAATATCTGAAGATAAGATAAATGAATATTTGCATGAATTTTAGTAACATGGTTAAATAGAAAATATATTTAAATACACTTAAATAATATAATAATTTCAATCTAATATTTCTAAATGGCAATATTTGAGAAATGATTGTAAGGAAAAATCTGTATTGGCATTCAATTATAATGTTTTTACTGGTCCGTACCACTGAAATAAATAAGAAAACAATTTTTACCATTGTGTTTATTAAACATGTTTGGTAAAATTGCGTAGCCGTGCTTGAAGGGATAAAATTTTTTCATATATATAAAATCATTTCATCTTCATGCTCGGAAAAATATTACGGAGGTGCTTTTTGTATGACAAAGACAGCAAGATTCTTTATCGTAATGGCGATGATCCTTGTATTCGCCGGAGCCGCGTCAGCAGCAACATTCATCAATATCGGTACCGGATCCACAGGCGGAACTTATTATCCAGTCGGTGCAGGTATGGCAAAAGTTTGGAACAGCGCTATCCCCGGGATGAAGGCAAACGCTCAGTCAACGGGCGGAACAGCACAGAACCTTGCTCTCCTTGGCAAGGGAGAAGCAGAAGTTATCTTTGCAGACGGTCTCTATTTCTTTGCATATGAAGGCAAGGGCACATTTGCAGGCAAACCCATGAAGGAACTCCGCGGACTTGTACCTCTCTACGCCGAACCTATCCATTTCCTCGTAGCTAAGGGCAGCAACATCAAGTCTATCCAGGATCTTAAGGGAAAGAGAGTCTCTGTCGGAGCAGTCGGAAGCGGTACCGAAGTAACCGTACGCACACTTCTGAAAGTTGCTGGACTTGACCCCGACAAGGACATCAAGCCTGAGAACCTTGGACTTTCAGACACAGCCGGAGCATTTGCTGACAAGAACATCGATGCAGCACTCACAGTCGGAGCCCTCGGCATCGCTGGAGTAGTTGAGATCACAACCCTTGGCACAGCAGAATTCCGCGACATTCCTGCAGACGTTATTGCCAAGCTGGGCAAAGAGCTTCCTTATTACCTGCCATTTGATATCCCCGCAAACACATACAAAGGCCAGACCAAGCCCGTTAAGGCTCTCGCAAGCTGGAACGTCCTCATCACAACCGAAAAGCTCGGCGATGAAGATGCTTACAAAATGACGAAGGCACTCTACGAGCACAAGCAGGATATCCTCAACATCTCGACAAGACTTGCTTCCATGTCTCCTGAGAACCTCAAGTATATCCAGGTCCCCCTCCACAAGGGAGCACTGAAGTACTACAAAGAAATTGGAGCAGTAAAATAGAACGCTCTGAGATTGTCAGTTGATCATAATCTTTTAATAATTTCATACGGGGGAAGGAAACTTCCCCCGTATATCACGACCAGGAGGCAATATATATGAGCACTATTGAAAAAGATCAGAATCATAGTCTTCTAGACGAAGTTTCTATTGATGAATCGAAGATAAACGAACTGATAGAAAAATACGACGCAGAGAGCCGTTACAGAAAACTTACCGGACTGCAGGGCAAATTCATCACAGCATGGCTTTGTGCCATGTCCCTTTTTCACCTTTACACTGCAGGAATCGCAACGATGCCTATCACAATACAGCGTGCGATCCACCTTACTTTTGCTATCGTTGCAGTCTACATTCTTTTTCCTGCAGGAAGAAAAGGATCGAAAACATCGACTCCGATATACGACTG
The DNA here is from genome assembly GCA_002839185.1 of Synergistetes bacterium HGW-Synergistetes-1. Lineage (NCBI taxonomy): Bacteria > Thermotogati > Synergistota > Synergistetes bacterium HGW-Synergistetes-1. The sequence continues at coordinate 48,521 of PGXO01000009.1, forward strand.
GATACTTGCAGCCTTAGCCGGAGGAGTTATCGGATACATAATCTTCTTTTTTAACGATATCGCTAGGCGCGGAGCGGAACCGCTTCCATATGAAATATGGCTGGGCATAGCAGCAATAATATTGGTCCTTGAAGCAGGCAGAAGGGTAGTTGGAAACGTTTTGCCCTGCATGAGTATTTTGTTTCTTCTATACTGCCACTTTGGCTATATGGTCCCTGGAATGTTCCAGATAAGGGGATATACTCTCAGCAGGATCATTCAGCACATGTACCTGACCCCGGAAGGAATATTTGGATTAGCCCTTGGGGTTTCCGCCACATTTGTGATCGTCTTCATAATCTTTGGGGCCTTTCTCTCTCAGAGCGGTGGTGCAAGGTTCTTTAATGAGCTTGCGCTGGCTGTTGCAGGAGGGACGCCAGGCGGTCCCGCTAAAGTTGCGGTAGTAGCATCAGGCCTTCTAGGGACGATCAACGGTTCCTCGGTAGCCAACGTAGCAACGACCGGCACATTTACTATCCCTCTTATGAAAAGGGTAGGATATCCGCCGCACTATGCAGGAGCCGTCGAAGCATGCGCATCAACAGGAGGTCAGCTTATGCCCCCGATCATGGGAGCGGGTGCATTCATAATGAGCGAGTTCCTTGGCATCCCTTACCTGACCATTGCAGCGGCTGCGATAATTCCCGCTTTTATATACTACACTGCAATATTCACAAATGTACATATAAGGGCCCGTAAAGAGAACTTTAAGGGACTGCCAAAAGATCAGCTTCCGGTAGTGAGAGAGGTAATGAGACGTGACGGCCACCTTCTCGTACCTGTCATAGTAATAATCATCACGCTGCTGATGAAATATACTCCGCTTCGCGCAGGATTTATCGGTGTCGTATCTGTAATTATAGTAAGCTCGCTTAAACAGAACACGAGGATGAGCATAAAAGACCTTGTCAAAGCTCTTGAAGAAGGTGCCCGCGGCGCACTTGGCGTTGCACTTGCCTGTGCTTTGGTGGGTTTCGTTGTAGGAACATCTTCGCTGACATCGCTTGGGCTTACGATTTCCAACAACATAATCGACATCTCAGGAGGCAATCTGCTTCTGACGCTTATCATGGCCATGGTTGCATGTCTGGTGCTCGGAATGGGACTTCCTACGACCGCGAACTATATCGTCTGCAGTACGATAATAGCTCCTGCCCTTATAGGCATGAATGTGCTTCCTCTTTCAGCGCACCTCTTTGTCTTCTACTTCGGCATAATGGCTGACCTTACTCCGCCTGTCTGTCTTGCGGCGTTCACTGGAGCGGGCATAGCTGGGGCAAGCCCTGCAAAAACAGGATTTACCGCCACAAAAATTGCGCTTTGCTCATACATAATGCCATACATGTTTGTTTACAATCCAATGATACTGCTGCATAACGTAGTTGTTTACGAACTGGTAATACTTGTAGTATCGGCGACACTTGGTGTAATAGTGCTTGCCGGGGCTCTTGAAGGCTGGTTCTACCGTACTCTTAAGGTTTATGAACGTCTCGTTATGGCAATATGCGCTCTTGCCGCTATCCACCACAGTATGACGCTGAGCCTGATCGGCACAGCGGGGATCATCCTTGCCATGTTTTATCTGAGGCAGACTAAGCCCAAAGAAGTTTTGACGGTGTAGTTTTAACTAACTTATCAACTGTATTGGCGCTCCCTGTTCATGGGGGCGCTTTTTTATTGTATACTTGGCGGTAGAAACGGGGGGAAGTCTGTGAATCCAAATTACATGGTACTTTTTGCTGTCCTTGGCGGAAGCGCCATCGGCCATAAGTCAGGGTTCCCCGCTGGAGCACTGGTTGGCGGTCTTCTTGTGGGGCTTGTCATCAAAGCGGTCATGCACATGGGGCTCGACCCTAAAATAGATTGGCTCTCGTGGGTATCACAGGCACTTGTAGCTTATGTCCTTGTGAGGGGCAGCGACTTCTCTTCCATTGCTGAAATACCAAGATATCTGCCGGCAGCTATCGCTTACAGCTTTTCCCTTCTAATATTCACCCTGGGACTTGCATGGATCTTTTCAAGACTGTGCAAAATGGATTTTCTGACCTCTCTTTTTGCAACGACCCCCGGGGGGCTTACAGGAATTGCAATAGTAGCGGTAGACATCGGAGCAGACCCGACTATTTCGATACTTTTCAACATATGCAGGATAGTGACAATACTTATCGTGGTGCCAATAATTGCCAATATTATCGTCAGATATTGATAATAATATATAAATGATCCGCGCAAAAGTGTGATCTTTCGGGAGAGGTAAGAGTATGAATAATAAACAGTCCTTTATCTGGTCCGTACTATCGGCGTTCAGAAAAATAGTTATGATACTTCCTCATAATGCAGCAGTCATGCTTGGTGGTTTTGTTGGTTCCCTCATACCACTATTCACGCGAAATAAACTGAAGGAAGCAACTGACCGTTGTGCCAGGGTGCTGGGCATACCTCGCAAAGATGCTTCCAGGATAGTAAAAAGAGCGTATAGAAATTTTGGTAAATCAACAGCGGAATTTATAAGGATCCCGGTAATGGCTTTAAAACTCGATGATATAGTCACAGTTAACGGAGAAGAGAACCTTCGTGAGGCCTATGATGCCGGAAAGGGAGTATTTGTAGTTACCGCCCACATTGGGAACTGGGAATACGCCGGGGCCTGGTGTGCACAGCACGGATACCCGATGAATGGCCTGGGAACAGATCAAAGGGATGGAAGGATCACCGAACTGATAACAGAATTAAGAAAGGCCGGGGGGATGAAGGCACTTGGCAAGGCTTCAGATCTTAAGGCTATGATAAAGGCGCTCCAGTCAGGCGAAATAATTGCTGTACCTGTGGATCAGGATGCTAAAAAAGCAGGCATAGTTTCTCCGTTCCTTGGATATCCTGCAAGTACTCCGATAGGAATGGCAAAACTAGCCGACAAGCTCGGGTGCGCTGTCGTCCCGGCATACTGTGTCAGATGGCTTGACACGCAAAAGCTTGAACTCCACTTTCTTCCTGCCCTCAAAGGCAGTGATGGGAAACCCTATGGCAAGGATCTTCAGAGCAGCATAGACGACTGCAATCAGATCATCTCCGAGTGGATAAGAAAATATCCTGACCAGTGGATGTGGATGTATCCAAGATGGGAATCTGTCGAAAGGGGTGATTTCGATTAAGTGCGGGATAGATCCGGGTCGCCATAAGATAGGAGTAGCATTTACGGAAGGTGACAGACTGCTTTTTTCAGCGATAATACCCAAATTATCAGAGGAAGTTTTATTGTTGTCGCTTAAAGAGGGAAGCTGGGATGTTCTTGCCCCATGGAAAAAAGAGGGTGACCTGAGATCTTTGGAAGGCAGAAAGCTTGAAAAGATCTGCCTTGGTAACGGCACATCTTCAGAAGATTTGAATAAACTCCTTAGCAGTATCTGCAAGCTTGAGATAACAGACGAATACGGCACCACTCTTAAAGGACGCGAGCTCTACTGGAAACTCCACCCGCCAAAAGGGTTATGGAAGCTGGTACCTACATCACTTAGAACTCCTCCCAGAGATATTGATGACCTTGCTGCCTGGGCGATAATAAAATAAGACCGTAAGCTTTACGCTGTCTCCGGTCCCATCAAAGAAAAACCCGCAAATCCTGTGTCTGATTTATTGACACAAAAAATGCGGGCTGTTTGTCATGAAGATCCGTCTTGATTATTTTTTCTTCTTCTTTTCTACTTCTTCTTTTTTGTTCCCAGACAGCTTCGCAAGGACATCCCTGTAACCGTCTGAACCGTACTCAACAAATTTTTTGACCCTGCTGATGGTTGCAGTGCTTGCTCCCGTGGCCTGAACTATCTGCGGATATGACATTCCTTTCAGAAGCAGGCTAGCCACCTGAAGTCTCTGTGCAAATGCTCTAATCTCTGAAAAAGTGGCGACATCCTCCAGGAAACGATAAGCTTCTTCCCTGTCAGTAATGGCCACAATCGAGTCACAAAGCTGGTCGGTAAACTCATCTTTCCACTCTAAAGCCATGATTATGCCCTCCCTATAGTAATGTGCTAAATACTTGCAATGTACGCTCTAAGAATACGATAAAATGGTAAATTGTCAAGAGAAGTAAAACATTGCAAATTAATTTGCTCTAAATGTAGAGATAAATGTTACAATAACCTGCACAGCAAAGCGCTGAGTGATGATATTTATCAAAGTATCAACGATGGAGGTAACCGGATGGCTAAGAACATTACACCCAAGGAACAGGATTTTTCACAGTGGTATCTTGACGTAATACGTGTTGCAGAACTGGCGGATTATGCGCCGGTCCGCGGATGTATGGTCGTCCGACCTACCGGTTACTCAGTATGGGAACTCATCCAGAAACATTTTGACGAGGCTTTCAAAGAGACCGGACATGTAAATGCATCGTTCCCTCTCTTGATCCCTAAATCTTTCCTGGAGAAGGAAGCAGAGCATGTTGAGGGTTTTGCTCCCGAGTGTGCAGTAGTTACCCACGCAGGGGGAGAAGAGCTTGAAGAACCGCTGATAATAAGGCCTACCTCGGAAACAGTCATAGGGTATATGTACAGCAAGTGGGTCCAGTCATGGCGCGACCTGCCCATCCTGATCAACCAGTGGTGCAACGTTATGCGCTGGGAGAAAAGGCCCAGGCTCTTCCTTCGTACTTCTGAGTTCCTCTGGCAGGAAGGCCATACAGCACATGCGACAAAAGAAGAGGCAGTCGAAGAAACGCTTCTGATGCTCGAGGTATATAGAAAGATCATGGTAGATGAACTCGCCCTCCCTGTACTCCCCGGAGAAAAAACAGAGGGAGAGCGTTTTCCGGGTGCAGACAACACATATACCTGTGAGACGATGATGAGCGACAAAAAAGCGCTTCAGGCCGGGACGAGCCACTATCTGGGGCAGAATTTCGCCAAAGCTTTTGACATTAAGTTCCAGAATAAAAACGGGGAAATGGATTTCGCCCATACGACAAGCTGGGGAGTATCGATGCGTCTCATCGGAGCACTTATAATGACCCACTCGGACAACGACGGGCTGGTTCTGCCTCCAAGAGTAGCTCCGACAAAAGCTGTCATAATACCGATCTCAACCGACTCAGCCAAATTTGATGAAGAAATAGTGCCGAAGGCAAAAGAGCTTCAGGCAATACTGAACAAGACACTCTGCGGACGTTTCGTACAGGTGGACACACAGCAGCACCTTCGCCCGGGCGATAGGTTCTTCTTCCATCTTCAGAAGGGAGTCCCGCTTCGCCTTGAACTTGGAGAAAAGGAATTTGCAGCCGGCAAGGTCAAAGTCGTGAGAAGAGACACCGGGGAAAAGATGGAGATAGGCTGGGAAGACCTCGAAAAACGCATCCCTGAACTTCTTGTCGAGATACAGAAGAACCTATTTGACAGAGCGCTGAAATTCAGGAAAGAGAACACATACCAGGCTGCAGACATGGCTCAGTTCAGGGAAGTTCTTGAGAGCAAAGGCGGATTTGTTGAAGTCTTCTTCGACGGAAGCAAAGAAGATGAAAAAGCCATCAAGGAAGCAACAGGGGCCACTCCCAGATGCTATCCGCTAGAATACTCCGAAGAGCGGGGCAAATGCTTCTACACCGGAAAAGAGGGAGCCCGTAAAGCCATCTTTGCAAAGGCTTACTGATCCGGGAGAAACAGCAGATCTGATACTAATGCATACGAAATGGGAGGCTCAGTTAGCCTCCCATTTTTAGTCTAAAAATTCTCTCATTTATAGATATTTTTTGACTCAGTACTATTTGCCAACACAGAATTGTGAAAAGATCGTATCCAGCAGGTTTTCCGTGGCATCGATGCCAAGCAGCTTTGCGAGCTCTGACCTTGAATCTGAAAGACAGGTTATTGCAAGATCATTTCCAAGACCTTCCGAGACAATTTTTAGCGTTTCCCGCAGGGAAGTCAGAGCAGCAGAGAGGCACTCTATTTGTCTGGAAGTGACTCCGTATCCTCCTGTGACCTTTATGCCCCCCGTGATCTCGTTGACCATTATGTCCTTCAGTTCTTCTATCCCGTCAGACTTAAGGGCTGAAACAGATACTATCCGGCTTAAAGGAAAGCTCATTTTCAACTGATCAAGGGATATTTTCTGCGGCATGTCACTTTTGTTGAGCACGACAATGTGCTTCATTGAAGAGACTCGCCTGCCGAGTTCCATGTCTTCCGCAGTCAGTTCATCTCCCGCGTCTATGACCCACACACGGAGGTCCGCTTCTGTCATCGACTTTATCGACTGGTTCACACCGATGCACTCGACCTCGTCCATGGTCTCACGTATGCCGGCAGTGTCAATAATCCTGATAGGGATTCCTTTGTGGGTGAATGTCTCTTCTATTCTGTCTCTCGTTGTGCCGGGTACGGAGGTCACGATCGCCCGGTCTTCCTTCAGAAGAGCATTGAGAAGGGATGATTTGCCGACGTTTGGGCGTCCAATGATGGCTGTCTTTATACCTTCCCTCAATATAAGTCCGGAACGGCAGTCTGCAAGCAGCGCTTCTCCCGCTGAGATCAGATCTTCCAGTCGTTTCTCTGAGTCTGTTTTTGTTATGTATCCTTCGTCTTCCTCCGGGAAATCGAGATCTACTTCCAGGAATGCGGCAAGTCCTGTAATATCGTCAAGAAAAGACCTGAGTTTTTCTGCGAACGATCCCTGCAGGGTCCGTGAAGAGGCGTAGAGTGCTTCGTCGCTCTCAGCCCTTATCACACCAAGCACTGCTTCTGCCTGCGGAAGGTCGATCCGTCCGTTCACAAAAGCCCTCCGTGTAAATTCTCCGGGCTGTGCAAGCCTTGCTCCCATTGAGCAGAGCTCTTCCATGCATTTCTGAGCGGGCAGCAGACCGCCGTGGCAATGGATCTCAACACTTTCTTCCGCTGTATAGCTTGCCCCTTTATCAAACCTTACGGTAAGCACCTCGTCAAAGAACTCCCCTTTGGATGAACGAAGTCTGCCAAGGGTGAGGAAGCGTGCCGGCTGTTCGGCAAGTTTCTTTTGTCCGGTAAATATTTTATCGGCGAGCAAGACTGAGCCTTCTCCAGAAAGCCTTACGACCGCTATCCCGCCTTCGCCCCATGCTGTGGCCAGCGCTGTGATTATATCCTCCATGAGATCACTCACTCTCTGCGACCTGTTCCTGTTTTAACTTTACAGTGACGTCCTTTTGTTATCTTTGCATTATCACCATTATAATCTTCGATCAACGATTCTATCAATGATTGCCAAATTTCGGAATGAAGGTCTTTGGGAAAGAAAAAAGCGGCCTCTGATGAGGCCGCCCAATATTTATTGCCGGAGTTTTCTGCTAAAGTGCTTTTATTGCTGCGCCTAGACGTTTTGCGCCCTCTTCGAGTTCTTCCGGCTGTGCGAAGGTGAAGCATGTACGCATGAAGTCAAGTCCTGAACCGTCAACGAAGAAGGAGGGACCTGTTACGAAGGCAACTCCATGCTCTATCGCCTTCATGAAGAGTGCAGTTGAATCGATGCCGGGTACCTGCAGCCAGAAGAAGAAACCACCTTCCGGTGTATGGTAAAAGGTATTGGATGGCAGGTATTTTTTAAAGCCGGCTTCCATCGCATCGCGTTTTTTGCCGTAGTGGGCGATTATCTTGGGGAGGAATCCGTCAAGATGGCCAAGCCTGCAGTACTCATAGACCAGTGCCTGAGCGACTACGCTTGAGCAGAGGTTCGTTCCTTGCTTGATCATGACCATTTTCTGCATTAGTTCGGGGTCTCCGACGATCCATGCGACTCGTGTCCCGGGTGCCAGTATTTTGGAGAAGGAACAAGCGTAAACGACTCTTCCGCTCTGTTTTTTATCCATCGAGAAAATGGTCGGTACGTGATTTCCTGTGTAACGAAGGTGACCGTATGGGTCGTCTTCGAATATGATCAGGTCATATTTTTCAGCTATATCAAGAAGTTTAGCCCTGCGGTCCTCAGAGAGTGTTGATCCGGATGGGTTCTGGAAGTTGACGATAGTGTAGATGAACTTGATCCTGTGTCCATCCTTGCGTCCCTGTTCGATAATTGCCGGTAGCATGTCAACGCATAATCCGTCTTTATCACACGGGACTGAGAGGAATCGCGCGCCGCGGTTTCTCATGGCGTGGATCGCTCCTGGATACGTGGGGCCCTCTACTATGATCGTGTCTCCGTCATTTAGGAGAACGCTGCAGAGGAGGTCCATTCCTTCCTGTGAACCTGTGCTGATGAGCATCTCTTCAGGTTTTGTTTCACGGCCCATCCTTGGGGCCATCCATTTTGCGATGTATTCTTTGAGCGGCATATATCCGTCCGTAGCACCGTATTGAAGGACATCTTTGCCTTCGCGGGCCAGGATCGCAGAGGCTTCAGAAAACTCCGCTACAGGGAAAACTGCAGGGTCAGGGTTGCCGCCTGCAAAAGAGATCATACCGGGGGTCTTGGTATACTTCATTAGTGCCCTTATCGGCGAAGGTTTGACATTAAGCGCTATATCCGACAGCCTTGCATTCCAGTTTACTGAACTCATAGCAAAAATCCCTCCAAATAAATATTCATAACACATATATAGCCTTTCTTTCATGTGAAAGAGGCCACATTGTCATTATACACAAATAATCCAGATTGTCACCGATAAAAATGATATATCAGCGGTACGAACAACGTTTTGCCCCTTTTAATAGTTCGCCTGAACGTCTATTATTGGAGTGTTGATTTTTAAGCGAACATGCTTCGGAAGGAAGATAAATATGTCAGATGCACAATCCATACTAAAAAACAGCCAGGAGATCCGCAAACTTGCCCCTGGGAGCTCGTTCAAGGCGATCTTTGTCGTATCCTCATTCTTTCAGAAAAACGACAAAAACGGGAAACCTTATTATGAGATGGCTGTAACCGACTCATTCGGTACGCTTGAGGCTAAGATATGGTCCGATGCAAGTTGGTTCAACAGATCTGACTCCAACATGGAGGCATCATCGACCGCACAGAAGCTTGAAGATGAAAAGCTGAGATCTGTTGCAGGTTGCACGGTAGGAGTAGACGGTAAAACGACAGAATTCAGGGGGCAGACACAGTTCAACTTTAACAAGGTCACACTCCTTGACCAGGATAAATTTCCCCCGTCGCAGTACCTGCCGAGATCACCGATACCCATGGAGGACCTTGTCAAGAGGTACGAAGAACTGGTCTCATCATGCCGCGCGGAAGTCGCTGATTTTATAAGATTTGTCTATGATGGTGAGACATGGAAGCAGTTTCGCGACTGGCCTGCTGCAGTGAGCCATCACCACGCATACGCAAACGGCCTGCTTGAGCATACTCTTTCGGTCACTGACTGTGCAAGGTCGATGGCTGAGTCACTGAGGATATCCGGGTATGACATTGATGTTGACATAGTTGTCGCCGGAGGGCTCCTTCACGACCTTGGCAAGCTTGGATCATACAGGATGGGCTCGATCCCCGAGATGACCCTCGAGGGAGCAGTTCTTGACCACATAGCGATAGGATATTCAAAGTTTATGGAGCTTGCGGAAAAAAGCGGACTTGACAACTCACTAAAACTCCAGATCGCGCATATCCTTCTGAGCCACCACGGGCAGCGGGAGTTCGGCTCGCCAGTAGTCCCGGCTACCCCGGAGGCAATGGTAGTTTCTTCTGCTGATGAACTGGACTTCAGGGTCTTTTGCTGGAAGGATTCCGTCAAAGACCTTACGGAAGACCAGCCAATATCCCAGTGGCATCAAGCCACAGGCCGCCGTTTCTGGAACAGGTGACCTGTATTTCTGTTACCGTCCAGGATAGTGCCGAGCACATGAGTTGAGACAGGGGAGAAAAAATGTCAAAGGAGTTTTATATAACCAGCGACCAGGCGGACAGGCGGATCGACAGGCTTTTAAGAAACATGTGGCCCCAAGTCCCTCTTGGCACCCTCATGAAAGCTATCCGCACAGGAGAGGTTAGGCTGGATGCAAAAAAAGTCAGGCCGGACACCCGGGTAGAGGAGGGACAGTTCCTGCAGGTCCTTTGGAATGACGATATGCCGGTCGAAAGAAACACAAAGGAGAACACATCGTCCATCAGGCATGAGAGACTGGAAACAATATACAAGGACGACTATCTCTGGATAATAAACAAGCCTGCAGGGCTTCTGACACAGCCGGATATAAAAAACGGGGACTCTCTCATTACGAGGGTGTTGGAGGAACTCAAATGGACCAGGACCGATTTTCGGCCATCAACAGTCCAGCGCCTGGATCGCAACACGTCCGGAGCGGTAATAGTGGCGTTGACAGGACCTTCCCTGAGGTACCTTTCAGAACTGATAAGGGAACGGAAGATAAAAAAAATTTACAGGGCAGTCGTTGCAGGCGATATAATCGAATCAGGCAATATTGACTTTCCTCTGCTTAAGGATCAGGACGGTAATACTGTAAAAGTAGATGAGAGCGGACAGAGTGCCCTCACAAGATACAGGAAAATATCATCTTTCAAAAAAATCAGTACAGTGGAAGCAGAGCTCGTAACAGGAAGGCCGCACCAGGCAAGGGTCCATTTTGCGGCAATAGGCCATCCGATAATTGGAGACAGGAAATACGGCGGAGACACGGGATGGGCAAAACGGCCACTGCTTCACGCGTACTCAGTTACCTTACCTGACGACATTGGATTGCCGGAAGCAATAAGGGGTAAGGAATTCAAGGCGCCCCTTCCCGGAGATATGGAGGAGTACTTCAATGAGATGTGATCTTTGCGATGAAAAGAAATGCAAAGAGGGAGATCCTTGCATAGTGAGAGACAGCATCCGACTATATTCAGACCCACAGGAAAAAAAGATGATGGAGACTGCGGCGTTTGTTGAGTCAGAGTTCTATGGTGACCTAAACAGGATAGAGGAAGTGGTCGAGTTTGCTTCCCGAATGGGATACAAAAAACTTGGGATCGCTTTCTGTGTTGGCCTTAACGATGAAGCTGCGAAAATTGCAGATTATCTCTCAGGTTTTTTTGAAATAGAAGCCATATGCTGCAAGGTCTGCGGGATACCTAAGTCAGAGATGGGTGCGCCCACGAGTGACAGGGTCGGCCCTGTAAGCTGCAACCCTATAGAACAGGCAAGGATGCTCGAAGAAAAAAAGACAGATCTGAACCTGATCATCGGACTCTGTGTTGGTCACGACGCACTATTTATAAAACATTCACACACTTACGTGGTGCCTCTTGTCGTCAAAGACAGGGCGCTTGGACACAATCCACTCGCCGCAGTCTACTGCTCGGCTGTGAACAAAAGAATGAAGAAAAGAGCGGATGAACGGAAGCAAAAATAAGTGCGAATAGGACAAGCCCCATCTCATTAATAATGTTATTGCAGAGCAGGCTTGTCATATCGGAGACTCTCTGCTATTATTTCCATTGCCCTTCACACGGACCGGCGCATAGAGACGCTGGCCTGAGTCTTGGGAATATCGAGCGTAATAGGCTCAGACAGGAGTGATCATTATGATCCAGAAAGAAAAGAAACAGCAGCTCATCGAAGAGTTCAAAGTGCACGGAGCCGATACAGGCTCAACAGAGGTACAGGTGGCCATACTCACAACACGTATCCGTGAACTCACTGACCACATGAGGATCCACAAGAAGGACTTCCACTCACGCCGCGGACTCCTTATCATGGTAGGTAAGCGCCGCAAGCTTCTCCAGTACCTCAAAGACCGCGACTTCAACCGCTACCAGTCGCTCATCCAGCGTCTCGGACTGCGCCACTAATAGCAATCTGACAAATAGAAGCAAAAAATAGGCAACTTACGCATGGCGAAGGGTCATTACCTTCGCCATTTTTGCTATTTTGTGTTATTCTTCAACAGTTGAAGACATAAAATGGGAGGAAAAGAAAAATGAAAGAAATATTTGAATTGGAACTATATGGTAAGACAATGACCTTTGAGACAGGACGGCTTGCGAAACAGGCAAACGCCGCAGTCCTTGCCGGCCATGGCAAAACTTCAGTGCTGGTCACTGCAGTGCTTGCAGAAAAAGCGAGACAGGGAATGGACTTTTTCCCGCTTCTGGTAGATTACGAAGAACGTTTTTACTCAGCAGGCAAAGTGCCCGGCGGATTTATAAAAAGAGAAGGACGTCCCTCAGAAACAGCGATCCTGAGCGGCAGGATGATAGACCGTTCTATCCGTTCGCTTTTTGCTGAATGGATGAGGAATGATGTGCACGTTGTTACTACGGTCATGTCAGTTGATCAGGCCAACCCTGCGAATATCCTTGCGATAAACGGAGCCTCACTGGTCCTTTCAATGTCGGACATCCCATGGGATGGTCCCATAGGGGCTGTCCGCATCGGATGCATAAACGGTGAACTGGTTGTTAACCCCGATGAAACCGACATGCCACAGAGCACGATGGAGCTGGTTGTTGCCGGACACAGGGGTGGAGTCACAATGGTCGAGGCAGGAGCGCAGGAAGTATCAGAAGAACTCCTCGTTGACGCTCTCGAACTTGCAAACGAAGCTATCCGCAAAATAGTGGACTTTATCGACGAAGTATGTGCGAAGGTCGGAAAGCCCAAAGCAGTGCTTCCAGCGCCTGAAGTCATCACAGAGATCGATGAGTGGATGGATAAGGAACTTTACAACGATATATACGCAGCTGTTCAGATCCATCAGAAGCAGCCGCGCGGAGCAGCGATAGGAGAGGCACAGAAGAGGGCCGAGGAACATTTTGCAGAGTCTAACCCTGATTCTGGCAAGTACATAGCGACCAAAATGGATGAAATGGTAAAGAAGTGCGTAAGAAAACTTCTCCTCGATGACAAACGCAGATCTGACGGCAGGGCTATGAACGAACTCAGGAAGATAACCTGTGAAGTAGACATACTGCCCATGACTCACGGATCGGCACTCTTTACACGCGGAGAAACCCAGTCACTGGGAGTAACGACGCTTGGCATGATGGGAACTGATGATCAGGTCCTCGACGGCCTCAAGATAGATGAACCATCAAAAAGATTCATACTCCATTACAACTTCCCGCCGTACTCTGTCGGAGAAGTAAGGCCCATGCGCGGTCCGGGACGACGCGAGATAGGTCACGGTGCGCTTGCTGAGAGAGCCCTTCACTCGGTGTTCCCAAGCGAAACTGAATTCCCCTATGTTGTGCGCCAGGTATCTGACATCCTTGAGTCAAACGGCTCAAGCTCCATGGCAAGCGTCTGCAGCGGAAGCCTTTCGATGATGGCGGCAGGCGTGCCGATCAAAAAGGCTGTTGCCGGGATTGCGATGGGACTCATTGCAGATAACGGTAAGTTTGGCATACTCACTGACATCCAGGGTCTTGAGGACCACTACGGCGACATGGACTTCAAGGTCGCAGGTACAAGGGACGGTGTGACTGCACTCCAGATGGACAACAAAGCGGGCGGCATCACAAGAGAGATCCTGACACAGGCTCTCGAACAGGCAAAAGCTGGGCGTATGCAGATACTTGACATAATGGAAGCTGCGATACCTGCTCCTCGCGTGGACCTTTCACCGACAGCACCCAAGATAATCACTATAAACATCGATCCCGAAAAGATCCGCGATGTCATAGGCCCCGGTGGCAAGGTGATCCGTTCGATAGTACAGCGCACAGGAGCCAAGATAGATGTAGACGACACAGGTCGCGTATATGTTGCAGCGGTCAACGATGACTCCGCACAGGCCGCGGTAAAGATCATCAATGACCTGGTGCGTGAGGTAAAGGCCGGAGAGACATTTGTAGGAACAGCGACAAGAATGATGAATTTCGGAGTCTTCGTTGAAGTCCTTCCCGGTAAAGAGGGTCTTCTGCACGTAAGCGAGATCAGCAACTACCATGTCCCGAGGCTTGAAGACGCAATAAATACCGGAGACAAGGTGCTTGTCACAGTCAAGGAGATCGACGACATGCACAGGGTCAACCTCAGCCGCAAGCGTATCCTGGACCAGCTCGACGATCTTGCGAAAGATCCTGAATTTGCTGAACAGGCAGCCATAGAAAAAGAGCGTGAAGAGCGCTTCTCCCACTTCCCAAAGAGCGAGGGGGGCCCCAGACGTGACAGCGGCCCAAGACATGACGACGGCGGAAGGCCGCCCCGCAGAGACTACGGCTCAGACAGGGGAGACAGAGGATCTGACAACCGTCCTGTCAGGCGTTTTGAAAGAGAACGCAAAAAGTAGGAAATATAAATGTCAAAAATGAAAGTCAAAATAAAGGCAGATGCCGGGATATCCCTTCCCGGCTACGCGACTCCTGGATCTTCAGGACTGGATCTGCGCGCTGCCGAAGCAGCTGTTATCCCTGCCGGGGAACGAGGCTGTGTAGGAACGGGACTCTTCTTTGAAATGCCCTTGGGCTGCGAAGCCCAGGTAAGGCCAAGGAGCGGCCTGGCACTGAAACACGGAGTCACTGTCCTTAATACACCGGGAACGATCGATTCAGACTACCGCGGAGAAATAAAGGTCATACTCATCAACCACGGCAGGGAAGATTTCAGGATAGAGCCGGGAGACAGGATAGCTCAGATAGTTTTTGCAGAAGTTACGCAGGTGGATCTCGAAAAGGCTGAGGAACTGGATGAGACAGAACGTTCTTCAGGCGGGTTCGGGAGCACAGGCAGAAAATAGATAAACTGCAGGAATTTGCCCAGAGGCAAATTAGGAGGCGATACTAATGGCACGTTTTTCAACACCTGAAGGCAAAGTTTATGAAGCTGACGGCGCGTCGATACGTCAGCTTCTTGAAATCTGGCATCTTAAAAAAGCTATCGGAGCGAAAGTCGATGGCAAGCTGGTTGACTGTGACAAGGTATTTACTGAAGACACTGAATTCATCCCTCTCTTCCCTGATTCAGAGGAGGGACTGGACCTTCTGCGTCACTCGACTGCGCATCTCATGGCCCATGCTGTCCTGAGACTCTGGCCGGAAGCTAAATTCGGCATAGGACCTTCTATAAAAGATGGTTTCTACTACGATATCAGATTCCCAAAACCTATCTCTGATGAGGATCTTCCGAAGATCGAATCAGAAATGAGGAAAATAGCGCAGGAAAAGATCCCCCTTGTGAGGGAGGAACATACAAAAGAGCAGGCCAGAGAGCTCTTCTCGAAGCTTGGTGAAGATCTGAAGGTGGAGATGATCGACAGCCTTGAGGGAGAGATCCTTTCGACCTACCGCGAGGGCGATTTCATAGATTTCTGCCGCGGTCCACACGTTCCCCACACAGGATGCTGCAAATTCTTCAGGCTTCTCTCACTCGCCGGTGCCTACTGGCACGGCGATGAGAAGAACGAAATGCTGACACGCATATACGGGACAGCATTCGGATCTGAAGAAGAGCTCAAGGAATATCTTCGCCGTATGGAAGAAGCCAAGGCAAGAGATCACAGGAAACTGGGAAAAGAGCTTGACCTCTTCAGCGTTCATCCAGAGGGCCCCGGATTCCCCTTCTTCCATCCCAAGGGCATGGTAATAATGAATAACCTTACCTCCTTTTGGAGAAAAGAACATACGAAGCGGGGATATGTAGAAATAAAGACTCCGATGATCCTCGACAGGTCACTCTGGCTTCGTTCGGGACACTGGGATCATTATAAGGAAAATATGTATTTCACAGAGATAGATGAAACTCCGTTCGCTGTGAAACCCATGAACTGTCCCGGCGGTATACTTGTGTATAACAGTGCTATCCGCAGCTACAGGGAACTTCCCCTTCGTATGGCTGAACTTGGCTTCGTTCACCGTCACGAGAGATCGGGAGCGCTCCATGGACTTATGAGAGTAAGGGCTTTTACCCAAGATGACGCACACATATACTGTACGCCCGATCAGATTAAGGACGAGATAAAGGCGATAATGGAACTGGACAGGTATTTCTACCAGGATGTATTTGGTTTCAAGTATTACGTTGAGCTTTCCACCAGGCCTGAAAACTCTATGGGCGACCCCAAACTCTGGGATCTTGCGGAGCAGAGGCTGAAGGAAGCTCTGGAGGAGACAGGAACAAAATACAGGCTCAATCCAGGAGACGGAGCATTCTACGGTCCCAAGATCGACTTCCATCTTGAAGACTGCATTGGCCGCACATGGCAGTGCGGTACGATCCAGCTTGACTTCCAGATGCCGGAGAAGTTCGACATGACCTATATTGGAAACGACGGAGCGGAGCACCGTCCTGTAATGCTGCACAGAACAGTACTTGGAAGTCTTGAAAGGTTCATGGGCATACTGATCGAGAACTATGCCGGGGCATTCCCCTACTGGCTCGCACCTGTACAGGTGAAGCTCCTTCAGGTAAGCTCTGAGTTTGCAGGATACACGGAAGAGCTTGCAAAAAAATTCAGGGATGTGGGTATCAGGATCGAGGTAGACTCCAGGGATGAAAAGCTGGGCAAAAAGATCCGCGATGCCCAGATGCAGAAGATCCCCTACATGTTGGTCATAGGGGCCAGGGAGGTCGAAGAGGGTACAGTCGCCGTAAGGGACAGATCAAAAGGAGACCTCGGATCGATGACCTTCGACGGATTCCTCGAACATCTCAAATCGGAGTTTGACCCTCTCTAAAAAATTAAAATTTTCAGGTCCGCTGTTTGTGGTGTTAATTATAAAAATCGAGTTCAAAGAATTTATTCTTTGAGCTCGATTTTTATTTGAATTATTTATTTAATATTATGCAGTTCTGACCGATGTTACCTTTCTCAGTTACAGTGATTGAGTATCCATTTTTGTTATGGTCCCGTCCGGGGAATAGTAAAAAAGGGAAAGATAGAGAGGAACGGAACTATTTCCCTGAGGCGTAATTACCACAAAAGTCATCGTAGGAAACTTGGGGTTAACATCGATCCATGTTCCTGAGTTTGCATAAATTGTTTTATGCCCCTTGAGGTTTTCAGAAGGAATAATTCTTGGCTCGTGGGTATGCCCGAAAACAACTATCCGCTTGTCAGAATCAGGGTTTTTAAAATATTGAACTACTGCCTGGGCGTCAGTTTCGGCTCCGGAAGCTGCCTCAATAAGGGCTTCTTTTATTGGTATTTTGACGGATACCCTATTTAGTTCCTGTCGTTCATCCCAGGTTGAAAGAATTGCCTTATACATCTTCATATTGATATATCCTCCGGCTGAAATCTGAGAGGGCATAAGATCGCTTATGGAATAGTTTTCGGTGAAGCCATCGATGTTTGTTTTTATTATCTTTTCATAAAAGCCTCCGTTGACTGGAAACGCTGTCATTAATCCATACCAGGCTTTCCAATAAATATACGCAAGGGTCTGGTCTTCCCCGAAGGAATTTGCGGTCACTTCCGGGATCTTGCCGGCAGCCTCGGGGAATCCTTCAACAACTGACGTTGTGGCTATTCTTGTAAAGAAGTATCCGGGCGGTAATATGGAACCCGGAGCTATATCCCTGTTTGAAATAGGATCAGGCGCGCAGAAAAAATTATAGCGATGTCCATGCTCCATTATAATTTCAGGATGTCCATCGGGTGAATAGCTTCCCAAACCTTGTACATCACGTTGCTGATTAATTCCGGGGAGTATGCTCTGAATGTCCTCTGCAGTTACAATTAAATCGTGATTTCCCGGAACATATGTTACTTTAATTTTACCGTCGCGGATAATATTATTGAATGCTGCTATTACATGTTTATTGTTTTTTGCAACAAGGCGGACAAATTCATTCTGTGTTTTCCCTCTGAACGTTTCCGTGTCGCTTGGCACAAACCATAGATCAACCAAATCTCCAATAATTACAAGTTCCTTAATATTAGGTGCAAGCCTAATCTGATCAAGGAACTTCACAAGCGGCTCCCGGTTCTTTTTAGTTTCAGTATAGCTGTCTTCAGCTCCTAGATGGAGGTCGCTTATGCATACAATAAGCTTCCGCTCATTATTAAGTTCCGGAATGCCTCTGCTGTCAAGTGTGAAACCGTCTTTTATTGGAGTGGTGTCTTTTGCAGCTGTTGTCGATGTGCATGTTTTATCCGTAGTCACAGGTGCTCCATAGGCAGGAACGTATCCTGCAAAGCAGGGGGAAGCTGAAAAGATAATAATCAGGAATAGCAAAACAGATATTTTTTTCATATGACATTTTCTCCTTTATCCTTAATGCAGCTATATAGAAAGGATCATCGAATTTGATACAGGTTTGAGGTCATTATCTGGATCAATAATTGGCGAAAGACAATCATCCCTGCTTATCTTATTACAGTAACTTGACTGGGTAATATAATATGTATTTGTCCGGCTCTTATAGAATCTAGAGGTAGTGGGCCGAAAGTTCAATCCTTTCAGTCATACATATTAAGTCATTTGTTATAATAATAATATAGGGACAATGATGTTCAAGTCAAAGGATATAGTAAAAATAAATTTGCAATTTTAAGGAAGTAATGATATAGCGTATAGTAGATGTTTAAAAAGCTATTGACACTGTTGCAAGATGCAACAATATGTGTTAGCATACACAAGTTGATTTATATCAACGGGTTTTTAAGCAGAGGATGCGCCTCTCGCCTGCCGACGAATCAAGTTGTCAGGTCTACCCGGAAAGAAATTTCCAATGGGCTTGGCGCGTTTTGTGCCGGGCCCATTTTAATTTGAGCAAGATCTACACTCAGGAGGTGTAACGCCATAGTAAACAGGGACGACGAGCCCCGCGTGAATTCCGACATTCGGGCGACAGAGATTCTTCTCATCGACGAAGAAAATGCCAAGCGAGGCGTAATAAGCACTAAAGAAGCGCTGGCGCTGGCTGAAGCGGCCGAACTTGATCTGGTGGAGGTAGCCCCTCAGGCGACCCCGCCGGTATGCAGGATAATGGATTACGGAAAGTACCGTTTCCAGCAGCAGAAGCGTGACAAGGATGCCCGCAAGAAACAGAAGAATCAGGTAGTAAAAGAGATAAAGATGCGGCCGAAGATCGACCAGCATGATTATGATTTCAAGGTGAAGGCAATAAAGACGTTCCTTCAGGCCGGTCATCGTGTAAAGGTCTCCATCTTCTTCAGAGGAAGAGAGATGGCATTCCTTGATCGCGGCAGAGACGTTCTCAACAAGGTCATGGCTGCGATTGTCGATTTCGGCAAAATGGAGATGGAGCCAAGGATGGAAGGCTCATACATGAGAATAATGATAGCCCCCTCCATACAGATAGAGGCTGTAAAGAAGCCCTCAGCTCCAAAGGAAAGCGCTCCGGCTCCCGAAAAGAAGGCAAAGAAAGAAGCAGCCCCAAAAACAGCTGACGCTGCTCCTAATAAAGAAATCAAGGAACCTAAAGAGGTAAAGGAACCCAAAGAACCTAAGGTCTCAAAAGAGGCTGAGGAAAAAACTGACAGCGAATAGTTCAAATATTCGTTACTGCTGATAAAAAAGTAAAAACAATAATGCGTGATCGTCTCTTTTACAGAGATATAACAGCAAGAGGAGGAACTATGCAATGCCCAAGATGAAAACCCACTCCGCCACAAAAAAACGTTTTAAGATTACCGGAACAGGCAAGGTCACCTTCAAAAAGAGCGGCCGCTCCCACCTTCTTTCTTCGAAGAACTCGAAACGGCTTCGCTCACTTAGGAGAAAAGGTGTCCTTCCGGCAGCTGTTGAGGCGCACATAAAGAAGGTTATGCCCTACGCATGAGGCCGGGGCTCTTTTAACGAGAAATAATACTGAGGAGTGACATTAAATGCGAGTAAAGGGATCAAGTGCAAGCCGCAATAAACTTAAAAAACTATTCAGCATCACAAAGGGATTCTGGGGACGCAAAAAGAACGTATACCGCAGGGCTCGTGAAGCCTACCTACACGCTCTTACAAGTGCTTTTTCAGGCCGTAAGCTTAAAAAACGCGATTTTAGAAAACTCTGGATCATGCGTATAAACGCAGCTGCCCGTGCAAACGGAATAGCTTACAGCGCGCTCATAAATGGATTGAAGAGGGCTGAGATCAACATCAACCGCAAGATGCTTGCGGACCTTGCCGTCAACGACATGCCAGCTTTCTCGAAACTTGTTGAAAAGGCCCAGTCAGCCCTGAAATCATAAACTTTCGCAGAGCGGCAAATTGAAAGTACATACTTCTTATAGAGTTGAACAAGTCATAGTTTTGGGGTTCCTGCTGGTCATATTAGCGGGAGCCCTACTGCTATGGTTGTCCAATAAATATTTGTACGATATGCCGATAGCCGTTGAGGATGCTCTTTTTATGTCTACATCAGCTGTATGCGTAACAGGCCTTGCCACTATAGACCTTTATACAGGACTGGGCATGGTTTCGCAGATCATAATACTGATCCTTATCCAAATAGGCGGGCTTGGTTTCATGACTGCTGTCATGATGCTGGGAGTGGCAGTTGGAAGAAGGATGGGCATCAAGAGCAGGCTTTTCTTTCTTGTAGGCTTTGGTTTGAATGGTATAAGCGGCGCCATCAGGCTTTTGAAAATATTGGCAAAATACACATTTGTAGCAGAAAGCATTGGGGCTGCCCTGCTGTACTGGGGATTTATCCGTCACGGGCTGACTGTCGAAAAATCTATTTACTATGCCGTTTTTCATTCTGTGAGCGCTTTTTGCAACGCTGGTTTTTCTCCCCTCCCAAATGGTCTTAATGGTTTTTCGCTTTCTATCATAGTACCTGCTGCGGTGATGATGCTTATAGTATTGGGAGGCATAGGATTCCCCGTTTTTGCGAACTGTTGGGAGGCTTTTTGGAAGAAAGGCAGAATATCGCATTATTCGAAGCTCGTACTCTACCTCACTTTCTGGCTCATAACAGCTGGAACTGTGATGCTTTTGGTCTCGGACTGGAATGGAGGTCTTGCGGGGCTTCCGGACTGGGCCAGAATTTGGAACGCACTTTTTACAAGTGTGACGACCAGAACTGCGGGTTTCGACACAGTTCAGCCCGCTTCATTTTCAGAACTGGGTAAGATACTGATGATAGTGCTGATGGTAATAGGTGCATCTCCTGCATCTACAGGAGGCGGCATCAAGACAACGACGCTTGGGGTACTTGCAATTGCGGCATGGAATGAGATGCTTGGCAGGGACGAAAATATTTTCTGGTATAGAAAGATAGCCTATTCCACAGTAAGGAGAGCTCTGGCTATGGCCTTTATGTATATGATTACTTTTTTTATAGGTGCAGTGCTTCTTTCACTGATTGAAGACTTTTCCTTTGAAGCCCTGCTCTTTGAAGCTGTGTCCGCAATGGGGACTGTGGGGCTTAGCCTTGGCATTACACCGGAATTATCTGTTGCTGGTAAAATGATCCTTGTGATCCTCATGTTCTGGGGAAGGGTCGGCATACTCTCGTTCTTTGCTATCCTGATCAAAGAGGAGAAGAAGGTAGAAATTCATTTTGCAGAGGTCAATATTTCCATAGGATAACCATCCTCGAAGGAGCGGAAACAATGAGCAAAGAGAAAAAAAGTTTCCTTATAGTCGGACTGGGGCGTTTCGGAATATCTTTGAGCGAGAAACTAGTTGAACTTGGACAGAGCGTTATTGGAGTGGACCAGCTTGCCGGTCCTGTCGCTGAAATGTCAGAAAAGATAGATGTTGCAGCACAGCTTGATGTTTCTGATGAGAACGCACTGATAAAAGTAGGAGCTAAAGAGGTCGACATCGCCATAGTAACGATAGGCGCGAGCCTGGAGAACAGCATCCTCTGTACTTCAATACTGGTAGATCTTGGTATCCCGCTTGTCGTAGCAAGGGCTAACAGTGCACTGCACGCCAAGATACTTACCAGGATCGGTGCTCACAGAATAGTATTCCCTGAGTGGGATATGGGACATAAAGTTGCAGAGAATTTTGTATTTCCATGGTATTCGAAATTTACAAAGATAGACGGTGGCGATTTCTACTTTGGAAAGATAAAGCCTATTCCTGAGATGATTGGAAAGACTATGGCGGATCTGAAATTTTCTCAGCGCTATAAAGTGATAGTGATATTGCTTGAACATGCCGGAAAACAGGAATCACCATCCCCTATCAGACCTTTTAAAGTAACAGACGGCCTTTGGGTGCTGGGACACAGAGAGGATATGGACAAACTTATAACGAAAACCGATCCGGACGGCGAATGATCACCGCAGAGCCCTGATCAGGCTTTTATGCATATACTGGGGGAATATGAAAATGTTTGAGGAACTAAAGGAGCATGGAATGGAAAAGTTGGCTGAGTTGGGGCTCATAGAGCGGCTTGAGAAACTCAAAAAAGCGGGAATGGATAAAATCTCGGAGACATCACTGCCTCAGGATCTGCAGGCAGTCCGTGCCAACCTTATAGGACGAAAGGGAGAGGTTACTGAGGTCCTGAAAAGTGTTGGGCAGGCTGCGCCTGAGTTGAGGAAAGTTCTCGGACAGGCAGCAAATGAAGTCAAGGAGATACTGACCCAGGCGATAGATCAAAAAAACGAGGAACTTATCAACTGCGCCTCATGTTTTGAGGGTGCGGCAGATATCACGCTTCCCGGGGTGGATTTCACTACGGGAGGGCTCCACCCGATAACCCAGATGTGCTACGACCTCAACGACGTTTTCCGTTCACTTGGTTTTGAGGTCTTTTCGGAACCTGAAATAACAAGCGAGTTTTATGCCTTTGATAATCTTAATTTCGCCCCGGAACATCCGGCACGTGAGAGCATGGACACATACTGGATCAAGGGTCATGACGAGGAGAGAGGCGCAAAGCGCTTATGTCTCAGACCTCACCTTACTGGAGCAAGCGTTCGCTACCTTCAGCAGCATGGAGCTCCGGCACGTTTCGTCTATCCCGGAAGGGTCTACAGGAACGAAACTACCGATGCAAGGCACGAAAGGGCCTTCTTTCAGTACGAGGCGCTGATAGTGGACAAGGACTTCTCCTTTGCCTCCGGCAAGGTGCTTGTCAAAACGATCCTCGACAAAATATTCGGAAGAGACGTTGAGGTCAGGATGAGGGTCGGATTCTTCCCCTTTGTTGAGCCCGGATTTGAGATAGACATGCGGTGTCTCGTATGCGGAGGTGAGGGCTGCAAAGTCTGTAAACACGTAGGATGGATAGAGGTAATGCCAGGTGGGACCCCCCACCCCAACGTGCTGAAAGCGGCAGGCCTTGATCCAGCGGTCTGGTCCGGATTCTACATCAACATAGGGTTGGACAGGCTTGTCATGATGAGATACGGTGTAGATGACGTGCGCCTCTTCCACAGCGCCGACCTTCGTTTTCTTGATCAGTTCAAATAGGAGATATATACGATGAAACTTTCACTTAACTGGATAAAAAAATATGTTGATCTTCCCGAAGATCTTACAATGGAGAAGCTTTCCTATGACCTGACGATGTGTACCGTTGAAGTCGAGGATGCAGTTGACCTTGCAGAGAGTCTTGGCGGACTTGTCGTAGGAAAGATAATCACAGTGGAGCCGCACCCCGATGCGGACAAACTCAGGATATGCACAGTAGACGTAGGCGACATGGCCCCAAGTACGATAGTATGCGGAGGGATCAACCTGGTCCCCGGTCAGCTTACAGTAGTTGCCAAACCGGGTGCCATGGTCCGCTGGCACGGAGTCGGCGACCCTGTCGAGATAAAGCCGGCTAAGCTCAGGGGCGTTATGAGCTATGGAATGATATGCTCATCAGGCGAAATAGGACTTGAAGAACTCTTGCCCGTGTCCCGCGAAGCGGAGATTATTGATATCACGGAACTGGGTGCTGAGCCCGGGAGTTCAGCAGCGGAGGCCCTTGGTCTAAACGACATCATACTCGAGATAGACAATAAGTCCCTCACAAACAGGCCTGATCTCTGGGGACACTATGGAATGGCGCGTGAACTTGCCGCTATTTACAACCGCAAACTTATGCCCCTTGAAAAAGTCAGTCTGCCTGAGGGGAGCGGTGATCTTGGAATAGTGATAGAAAACCCGGACAGATGCCCACGATACGCGGCTATTACTTTCAAAAACATCAAAAATGTCCCATCTCCCTTCGAGCTTAAGAGCATGATATGGCGCGTGGGCATGAGGCCGATAAATCTTCCCGTCGACATAACGAACTACGTGATGCTCGCAACGGGACAGCCAACCCATGGATTTGACAAAAACCACATCAAGGGCAATATCCATATCAGGACAGCCAAAGAGGGTGAGAAGCTCGAGCTGCTTGACGGTGAGATCCTCGACCTTACGACCGAGGACCTTGTCATCGCTGATGAGAAAAACCCTGTGGCTCTTGCCGGGATAATGGGAGGCAAGCTGGATTCGATCCTGGAGGATACAACAGAGATCATACTTGAGCTGGCGAACTTCACTGCGATGGGTGTCAGGCGTACGGCACAGAGATTTGACATACGCACGGAAGCCTCCTCGCGCTTTGAAAAGAGCGTAGAACCGCAGCGCGTTGATGGTGCCATAGCAGTAGCCGTAAATATGTTCAAAGAATACTTCCCGAAGTCCGAGATAGTGGGATTTGTGGATTCATATCCTCTCCCTCTAAAAAAATCCGAGGTAGACGTGCCTCTCTCGTTCCTTTCAAGGAGGTTGGGCAAGGAACTTACCGCGGAAGAAGTTATTATGATACTGGACAACCTCGGTTTCAAAACAGAGGCTAAGAACGGAATGCTCCACGTAACGGCTCCCTCATGGAGGTCGACCGGCGATATCTCGCTTCCGGATGACATCCTTGAAGAAGTCGCGAGACTCATGGGATACGAAAACTTTGATTTTATACCCCCGACTGTCGTACTTGAAAAACCGATCAACCAGAGAAAAGTCGAGATGGAACGCTCGATCAGAGAATACCTCGCTTTCAGGTGCGGCATGCAGGAAATATTTACCTATCCCTGGATAGAGGATGAATATATTGAGGCGTCATGCGCAGACACAGATAAAATGCTCTGCCTCAGCACACCTCCGTCACCTGACGAGAGCAGGCTTCGTTCCACGCTCATTCCGGGTATGATGAAAGGTGTATTCACTAACCTAAGGTATTTTGACAGCTTCCGTATATTCGAG
Source organism: Synergistetes bacterium HGW-Synergistetes-1 (assembly GCA_002839185.1). Lineage (NCBI taxonomy): Bacteria > Thermotogati > Synergistota > Synergistetes bacterium HGW-Synergistetes-1. The sequence continues at coordinate 73,574 of PGXO01000009.1, forward strand.
CTTACCCAGGTCTTTACCGACCAAAATTATCATAGCATCAATGACCCTGCTGAGCAGCTCCCGGAAATGTCAAGGCATCTTGGCGGAGCCTTTGTGGGAGCCGACCCGAGGTTTTTATTCAGGCAGACCAAAGGAACGCTTGAGCACATGCACAGAGCGGTCCACATGGAGCCCCTCAGCTTTGCGCAGGTCATAAAACCGCAGTGGGCGGACGACAAGCTTTGGCTCAACGTCATGTATAGAGACGAGCCCATCGGCTGCATAGGACTCATTTCCCTCAGGTCAGCCCGCAAAGCAGGAATGAAAAGAAGTATGACCGTACTTTTTGAGATCGATGTCGAGAAGCTCGTGCCTCTCGCATCAAGACAAAACAGGTACATGCGCCTTCCGGAATATCCTTGCGTGGATTTTGACCTCTCTGTAGTCTTTGACGAAAAGGTCACATGGGCAGAGATCTACGAGACGGCCTCAAAGGTAGAACTTGTAAAAGATGTCCGTTTCATAGACGAATACCGCGGTTTGCAGGCGGGAGAGGGTAAAAAATCCGTCTCCTTCCGCACGAGGATATGCTCAGACGAAGGTACCCTTACGTCTGAAAAGATCGAGATTATCACAAAACAAATGATGAAGAAGATGTCAAAGAAGTACGGCGGAGATGTCCGCGGGGCATAAAGCTCTGGTAAAATAGAGGGAGAAAAATCAGGAGGTGTTGATATGATAGAGCAGTTTGAAAAGCTTGAAGCCGCGATAAACGGTCTTGAAGCGTGCATAGAGGAAATGAAAAAAGAAAACGATAAATTTAAAAAGGAAGCCCAGGAACTTAAGGGTGTCATAGAAGACAGAGACCTTGAGATACTACAGCTCCAGGAGGACCTCCAGAAGAGATCCACTGTCCATGATACTGAGAAAAATGAGATAGAACACAAACTGGAAGGGCTACTTGGCAGAGTTTATTCCATGACAGCGGGTAAAACAGAAACACAATAGCGCCAAATTGAGATAAAAGGAGTTTTTACAATGGACGAAGCGCCTGAGATCCGAAACCTGGGTGAAGGGAAATATTCTTTCCTTGTCGGCAGGCAGAGATACACTCTTACCACTGCGCTTGATGAGGAGCGCTTCGTCCGTATTGTCTCCGCGATACAGGAGCTGGTGAGTTCTTTTCCTCCAACGCTCTCACAGGAAGAAAGGCTGTTTCTTGCCTTGATGTCCTTTTCACATGAGCTTGACGACATAAAATGCAGGATCGATTCTGTTACCGAGACTCTGAATGAGAGCGGGTCTGACAATTGAACCTTGTTGGCTGGCACCTGATCGACATTTTTTTTATTCTTCTCGGATGCTACTTTGTTATCAGGGGATGCTTTCGAGGTTTCGTAGGAGAGGTAATTACCCTTCTCGGTTTTTTCTGCTCTATCTATGTATCGTTTAAATTTTCAGGAAAATTCGGAGATGTGATAAGCGCCTTCACAGGGATAAACGAATCAGTCTCGCAGCTTGCAGCCATTATCCTTGTCTGGCTAGTAATATCAATAATTGTTGCAGTTATCCGCAAAATGATGAGGGGCCTTCTTTCAGCGATAAGTCTGAGCGGTATCGACAGGCTGCTTGGAATTTTTTCCGGTCTGCTCAAAACATTTGTAGCAGTCTATGTCGTCCTCATAGGAGGTCTTCTCCTTGCCCCTGTAGTCGAACCGACCTGGATGACAGAAAGCGATATTATCCGATATGCCGGAAGGCAGTGGCCAGAGGTAAAGCAGATACTTGTTGATTTCAAGCTTCTTCCAAATGCTGAAACATTGCCCGAAGGAACGCTGGAGCAGATCCTTAGGCCATACCGGAAAGGAGCGTCAGGCCCGGATGGGTACGTCCCAAACAGTGACAGGACTATGATGGGAACAAACATCCGGGAACAGGTTTGATTCTCATGTTTGCAGAAAAAGCATCATACAACAGCCTTGAGATAAAAAAGATAATCCCCCTCATATCTAAATACTGCAGGAGCGAAATAGGCGAGGAAGCTGCATTTGCGGCATTGCCTGCGCACAATTTTGATGAGCTCAGAACAAGACAGGAGATCTTCTTATCGATAGAAGACTACAGGGAGAAAAAGGGCGAGCTTCCATGGCAGAATGGTATGGCTCCAGTGACCCCAATGCTTGCCGAGGCAGATGAAACAGGTTTCTTAACGGGCGAAGAACTCCTGAAGATACGCCATCTCATAAAACTCTCCATGAAACTCAAAGAGATCCTTAACTCAGAAAAAGAAAAATATCCGGTTTTCTCTTTGATCACGAAGGAAATAAGAGACTTTACCGATGAGATAGAAAGGCTCTCTGTCATTGACGATGACGGCAGGCTATACGACTCCGCATCCGAAAAGCTCAAAAATGTCAGGGAGAAGATCAAAGAACTCAGGGAGACCATACGCAGGAAGGGACATGCTCTGATAAACGACCCTTCGATATCGGGAATGCTTCAGGAGAGGGTCATGACGATAAGGAACGGAAGGTACACATTTCTTGTCAGGCCGGATGCCCTGAGCATATTCCCGGGTACAGTCGTGGACCGATCGGTCTCAGGCAACAGCGTTTACATGGAACCAAACTCCATGATAAGGCTCAACAATGAATTCACCTCATGCCGGAATTCTGAGATCTATGAAGAACAGAGAATACTGCGCGAACTTACTGTAAGGATCCAGAAAAAGACAAAAGGGATACTGGATGCCGAAAAAGTGATCGGTACTATCGACCTCTTCTATGCTCTCTCAGAGAAAAGGCGTCTTGAAAGGTGGACGATGCCGGAGCTATCTCAGAAGACGAATTTCAGCTTCAAAAAGGCCAGGCACCCTCTGCTTTTTGATAAGGCCGTGCCAATTGACATCGGATGCGGGGATAAATACAGGATACTTGTTATCACAGGTCCAAACACCGGCGGAAAAACTGTAGCACTGAAGACTGCAGGCGTATGTGTGATCCTTGGCTGGATGGGATTTCCGATCCCTGCTGCCGAAGGGTCTGTGCTTGGAATAATTGATGAGCTCTTCGCCGATATCGGAGATGAACAGAGTATTGAACAGAGCCTTTCCACCTTCAGCGCGCATGTCAAACATGTAACTGAGATACTTGGCGGGGCAGGTCCGAACTCACTGGTGTTGCTTGACGAACTTGGAGCAGGAACAGACCCCGAAGAGGGGGCTGCGCTGGGCATAGCGATCCTTGACTGGCTTAGGGAGAAAAAGACCCTTGTGCTGGCAACCACGCACCACAACCCGATCAAGAGGTTTGCCCTTGCAACTGCTTCTATCGAGACGGCAAGCGTTGAATTCGATATCGCCACTCTATCTCCGACCTACAAGATACTCACAGGTATCCCCGGAAGGAGCAACGCACTTCTGATAGCGGGCAAGCTCGGCATGCCCCGCGAAGTCATAAAAAGGGCGGAGCAGGCTATCAGCGGCAAGGAGATCTCCATGGAAGACCTGATAGCCGAACTCCACGGTAAGCGCGCAAAACTCGAAAGAGAGAGCATAGAGGTAGAAAACTCACTCAAAAAACTTGAAAAGCTTAAAAAAGACTATGAAGAAAAGGTCAAAGAGATAGAAGAAAAACGCGACACTCTCATAGCCAAAGCCGACAAGAAAGCTCTCAGCATAGTTAAAAACGCGGAAGATTCTGCAAGGGCACTTATTAAAAACCTCGAATCGGCCGATGCAGAGTCGACCGCAAGACGCGAACTGGAGAAGAAGAGAAGCCACTTCCACAAGATAGAAAAATCCGCTGATCAGAGGGAAGAGAAAAAGATAACCGAACAGTCTGTGGCAGCAAAAAAGGAGATACTTAAAGAGGGGGACACCGTGAGGATAATCGGTACAAAGGGCGTTGCCACAGTTCTCCAGGTCAAAGGGAAAAAAATTCTCGTGCAGGCCGGTCCGGCGGAGGTCGAAGTTCCAATTACAAAATTGAGTCTGGTCCCGCAGAAGGAGATCCCGAAGGCTCCTCCTTCCGTTCAGGTCAAAGTCTCGCGCCCGACGGGAGTCCCGAGCGAGATAATGGTCCGTGGAATGACCATAGATGAAGCCATACCAATGGTCGAACAGTATCTTGACCAGGCCTACAGGGCCGGTTACGACACAGTAACAGTCATCCACGGCCGCGGCGAAGGGATATTAAGGAGAGAGGTACAGGAACTCTGTAAAAGGACTCCCTACATCATAGAGCATAACCTCGGAGGTCCTCACGACGGTGGGTATGGGGTTACTATTGTTCGCTTCCGCAAATAGGCAATTGGGGCATCTCGGAGCGCTAGCTTAGCAACATTTGCGGTCCTGCGCTTCGACGTATGACCAATACGCCTTCGCTTGAACCACTGCATGTTGCGTCGCTATCATCTCCGATCTGCCCCAATTGCAGCAATTGAGATTTATAGCGGCGCTGACTTAGCAACATGCGATGCTCCTTCACCTCAACGTATTGATATACGCCTCGTATATTGATGTAAGTATTTCAGTTGTTCTGTAAAGACGG